>CAZYUW010000015.1:0-22426 GCA_964650685.1 uncultured Nitratifractor sp. | reverse complement strand
TTTTTCAGAAAAGCAGATTTCTCTTTTTTTGCCGATGCCGACCACAAGCCGGGCGGCGTAGCGGCACCTATGGTGATGCTGGCCGCATCGTTCCAGGCGGATATGGCGTTGAGGTATCTGACCTCCATGTCCGTAGCGGAGGATACCCTGCACTACATATCGCTTGACGATTCGGGATCGGTTTCGATCAGGTGCTTTGCCCTGCCGACGGGGTGATTTCGTCGGGTATGGATTTTGGCAGTTTTTGCGCGGCTGTAGTATTATGGTAGAATTGCGACAAAAATGGATGGAAAGATCATGAAAACAGCACTTTTATCTACGATAGCGGTGGTGTGCGCCTTTTGGATGAGCGGGTGTACGCAGGAGACACAGAACTCTCTGAGTAGATCCATACAGAACTGGACCGGAACCAACGGTGTCCTGGATGTATACGCGGGAGACAAACTGGTCAAGAGATTTATCAAAATAGACAAGCTCTCCACCGCGTATGGAACGAGCGATGGCAAACCTAGACCATACAGATACGGTTACGGTTACGACGACCTGAACTTCAACATGAAAAAAGACAAAAACGAAAAGAAGGTCTATTTCGAGTTTTCGGACTACTCTACCAGCTATATCTTCTACGAGCATGAATAGAGAAGGGAAGGATATGGAGTTTGTAAGCACCAAAAAGGCACCCCAGGCTATCGGACCATACTCTCAGGCAGTCATACACGACGGCATGCTGTACAGTTCGGGACAGATCGCTCTGACGCCAGAAGGTGTTATGCGCGAGGGCGATGTCGCCATACAGACGAGGCAGGTACTCGAGAATCTCAAAGAGGTTCTCTCCGCCGCCGGAGCCACCCTGGAGGATGTCGTCAAGACCACGATCTTTTTGAAAAAGATGGATGATTTCAAAATCGTCAACGAAGTGTATGCGGAGTTTTTTTCGGATCACAAACCGGCCAGAAGTACGGTGGCCGTAGACTCTTTGCCGCTGGGAGCGCTCGTGGAGATCGAGTGTATAGCCAAGGTAGGGTAATCTAGTCCGGCCGATTCAAAAAACATTAATCTTTGTTTGGATATAATCCCGAACTAAAAAATCGATAGTCCGCACGAGTGTTGCTTTCAATCGTGATTCGGAGATATCCATAAAAGGGTCGAGTATGTACGCTATTATCAAAGCGAGCGGTCAGCAGTTCAAAGTGAAAGAGGGAGATATCATCCGCTTCGACAGAATGGGTCTTGAGCCCAAAAGCGAAGTGGAGTTCAAAGAGGTTCTGGCCTTGAACGACGGAGAGATGAAGATAGGAGATCCGTTCGTCAAAGGCGCGGTTGTCAAAGGAGAGGTGATAAACGAAGGCAGGGATCGCAAAGTGGTCATCTTCAAAAAGCGCCGCAGAAAAGACTCCAAACTCAAGCGCGGTTTTCGCAGAGACTATACGAGAGTACGCATTACAAAAATTGCATAAGGAGATATAATGGCACACAAAAAAGGACAGGGATCGACCCAGAACAACCGCGATTCGGCAGGACGACGCCTCGGTGTCAAAAAGTATGGCGGAGAGAGAGTCGTGCCCGGCAATATCATAGTACGCCAGAGAGGAACCAAAGTTCATCCTGGTACAGGAGTAGGGATGGGCAAGGACCATACGATCTACGCTCTGATCGAAGGTGTCGTTAAGTTCGACAACAAAACAGCCTCCAAAAAGAAAGTATCCGTAGTTCCCGCCTGATTTTTCTCCCGCGCGGGCCACTCTTTTTTGCCCACCGATTTCTATCGACAGATACGGCTGTTGTCGACTGGCATCTTTTTTATAACGACAGTTCGCGTTCGTTTTTCGGTTTTTTCTGGATATCTTTCTCTTTTGGCGAGAGAGAACCTCTATCGTCTCCGTTTAATCTTAATTGGTCATAATTGTAAAATCTATTTTCGAGGGATATCGCTATGCATTCACTGGATCTGGAGATAACGCTCATCAGTATACTCTCACTTGTCGTGGCCTCCAGCTATCTTTCCCGCATCAGCAGAATACCGGCCGTTTTTTTGTTGCTGGCCGGTTCGTATTCGGTATATATGCTCTTTCCAGACATGATACCGGTAGATATGAAGAGCCATTTCGATACTCTGATCGTCTTTTGTATCCCGCTGATTTTTATGGGTGACGCTTTGCATTTGAAGTTTCACGATATCAAAAGGTATGGTTTCGATATCTTCTATCTGGCCGTCGTGTCGGTGGCTATATCGATAGCCGTAGGCGCCAGCCTGTACAATTTCGATGTATTCAGCGGCTTGACACTTGGCGGATATGTGGCTCTGTTTGCCATAAACATGGCTACTGATGCCGTCAGTGTGCAATCTGTGCTCTCTCAGTTCAGCGGGATACAACACAAGATCAAAATACTCATAGAGGGCGAATCTCTGGGTAACGACGCTACGGCCGTCATTGCCTACTTTTTCATAGGGATACCGTGGATGCTCAAAGGTGATATGAGTTTTTCGTACGCCGTCACGGCTTCGGTAAAAGTTTTTCTATTTTCGGCGCTGCTTGGTTTGCTGATGGGTTATCTCTTTCATCTGGCGATGAAACTTCTGGAGAGTAAAAGAAACGAATTTTTTACATTCGTGATCGAGGCGTATTCGGCATATGTCATTGCGGAGCATTTCCATATCAGCGGTATCCTCACTCTCATAGTCGCCATCGTATTCACCAAACTTCTCATAGATCTGGATATCGAAGAGAGCGAAAAGAGCGGCAAAAGTGATCGGAGATTCAGTTTGGAGCTCAGGAGGATGATCTATCTCAAAAGAGCGGCCACTACGAGAGAGAGGATGGCCTATATATATGAGATGGCAAAAGAGTTCGGTTATATAGCGGCTGTTGTGATATTTTTTCTTCTGGCAGAGATGGTGGAGCCCTCCAAATTACTGTTCTACTGGAAAGAGATACTGGTCATGTTTGTGGCCACCACTGCAATCAGAGCTCTATCCATGGCCAAATTCGCGCTTCTGGGTGCAAAGATCAGTGCGATCAAGCCTGTCGGAGCGGAGGGGTGGTTCATCCTGACATTCAGTGGAATGAAGGGAGCGCTGTCGATAATACTGGTACATATGCTTCCACATGAACTGCCATACAAAGAGATGTTCGAAGCGGTTACGATCGGGACGGTGATCCTCTCGATATTCGGTTATGGGACAGTACTGTGGGTGTATTTCACATTTTTTTCAGAGAGGGATGCCCATCGACGACATGGGGCGTGAGCGGATGTGGCGGAAGATAGACGAATAATATTTCGTTGAATCGAAAAAAATAGACAAAAGGTTGTGTGTAGATGTTTATAGATCATGTTGAGTTGACACTGAGTTCCGGAAAAGGAGGCGCGGGATGCGTATCGTTTCACACGGAAAAGTTCGTCAACAAAGGAGGTCCGGACGGGGGTGACGGAGGCAGAGGAGGGTCCATACTCTTCAGAGTCGACAACAACACCGATACGCTCTCCCACCTGCGGGGCAAGCGACACATAAAAGCGGAAAACGGACGGCCAGGAGAGGGAAGGAAAAAGTATGGTCGCAGCGGCAAAGATACCACGATAGTCGTACCGCCCGGAACTCAGGTGATAGATGCTCAAAGCGGAGAGCTGCTGCTGGATTTGACGGAGGCGGGAGAGGTCGTGAAGTTTCTCGAAGGGGGCAAGGGAGGATTGGGCAATGTGCATTTCAAAAGCTCGACCAATCAGCGGCCCACCTACGCTCAGCCGGGAATGCCTGGCGAGAGTCGTCTTGTGCGCCTGGAGATGAAACTGATCGCGGATACGGGACTCGTGGGTTTTCCCAATGTCGGCAAATCCACTCTCATCTCCACTCTCTCGAACGCCAAACCGGAGATAGCCGATTACGAGTTTACCACCCTGACACCCAAACTGGGCGTCGTAAACGCGGGAGAGTACGATTCATTCCTGATGGCCGATATTCCCGGCATCATAGAGGGGGCGAGCGACGGTAGAGGGTTGGGGCTGGAGTTTCTGCGTCATATCGAACGCACCAAGACGCTGTTGCTGATGCTCGACGCGGCGAACTACAGAGATATACGATATCAATACGAAGCGCTACACGCGGAGCTGGAGAGATATTCGCCGGAGCTCGCCTCGAGACCTTTTGCCGTAGCGATCACGAAAAGTGACGCGCTCGACAGGGAGAGCCTGAACAGTATTGTCAGAGAGCTGCTCGAAGGGATAGCTTTGGAGCCCAACACCGTAATGGAGCGTTTCGGAGCGGACGACAGCCTTCTGTCGTACTGTAGTTCCGTCGAAGAGTGGGAGGAGGCGGAAGCCGGCAAAGCTCTTTTTGTGCTGCCCATTTCGGCTGTGGCCCATATCAATTGCGACGCATTGAGATACGCGCTGGATTTTTTCATCAAAAGAGTGGGTGGATCTGGAGATGAAAACAGTGACAAGCTGAAAGAAACGGAGCGAAAATGAAAAGGATAGTCATCAAGGTAGGTTCTCATGTGTTGACCGAGCACGACACTATAGCGCTGGAGAGACTCAAGGCTCTCGTGGAGCTTATATCCAGACTAAAAAAAGAGAAAAAAGAGGTGATACTGGTCAGTTCAGGAGCTGTGGCAGCCGGAAATACCCAGCTGAGAATAGAGAGGACCTCCATAGACGGCAGACAGGCTTTGGCCGCCATAGGGCAGCCATATCTTCTAAAGATCTATCAGACCCAGTTCGCCCACCATGCCATTCTTTCCGCCCAGATACTTCTCAGCGCCGACGATTTCGATTCCAGACGGCGTACGGAGCATGCCAGGGCGGCGGTGGAGAAGCTGCTCGAACACGGAGTGGTTCCCATAGTGAACGAAAATGATGTCGTGGCCACCGAAGAGCTGGTTTTTGGAGACAACGATAGACTCTCTGCCCATGTCGCGTACTATTTCGACGCGGATATACTGGCGATACTTTCGGATATCGATGGTTATTACGACAAGGACCCCAACAGACACGAAGATGCCGTTATACGCAAAAAGATCACCCATTTGACAAAAGATGAACTCGAAGAGAGATGTACGCCGAACGGAACTTTCGCTACCGGAGGTATCGTGACCAAACTCCAGGCAGCCGATTTTTTGATGAAGAGAGGCAAAAGCATGTTTCTCGCGAGTGGTTTCGATCTGAGTGACGCGTACAGTTTTTTGCTCGATGGTGTTCATGAGGGAGGTTCGATATTTACGACGGATTGAGATCGGTTCCGTGAAGTACGCCGCAGCGATCATATCGGTTTTGGTGGCTGTTTTTCTGCTGCTGGATCATCTGTATCCTCTGGATATGAAGCGTCTGGAGAAGCCGAAATCGGTCGAAGTGTACGATCGAAACGGGCGTGTTTTGCGTATTGGTCTCAGTGAGGACGGGTTCGTCAGGATGGCGATACGGGAGAAAAAGATTCCCGCCGATATCACAAAGGCACTGACAGCCTATGAGGATAGATACTTTTTCTACCATCCAGGATTCAACATCTTTTCCATCGCCAGAGCTGTATGGTTCAACGCCAGGCACGAAAGAAACATCGGCGCGTCCACAATAACGATGCAGCTTGCGAGAATGATGCACAAGAGACCCAGAACAGTGGGAAACAAACTCAAAGAGATCTTTATGGCTCTGCAGCTCGAATACCACTACTCCAAAGACCGGATATTGCGTCTATATCTCGAAAACGCTCCGTATGGAGGCAATATAGAGGGTTTCAAATCCGCGGCCTACGCCTATTTCGGACGCTCGATCGAGGAGCTCTCTCTGGCTCAGATCGCGTATCTGAGCGCCATACCCAAAAATCCCAACTCCAACAGACCTTCGAGAGCCTCCGGCGAACGGGTCGAAACGCTCAAGCGAAAAGTGCTGGAGAGACTTTACGCCAATGGCGATATTTCGAGAGAGAGGTATGAAAGATCGCTGCGCGAGAAACTCAAGCCCAGAAGATATCCTCTGCCGATGAACGCGCCGCACTTTGTCAGAGCGTTCAGCAACGGGATATACGAAAGCACGCTGGATCTGGATATACAACACAAGATAGAGCGACTCCTGAAAGATAGAACAAAGGAGCTGGAGAGCTTCGATATCTACAACGGCGCAGTGATCGTCCTCGACAACAGAGACTCTTCGATCCTGGCATATGTGGGTTCTCAGGATTTCGGAGATAAAAAACATCAGGGGGAGGTGGACGGAGTATCCGCTCTTGTAAGCCCGGGTTCCACACTCAAGCCTCTGTTGTACGCGATGGCGTTCGACAGAGGCTTGATCACGCCCCGTAAAAAACTCTACGATCTGCCTCTGAATATGGGTGGATACGAGCCTGAAAATTACGACAAAAGCCACTTTGGAGAGGTTACGGCGGCTGACGCTCTCAGGTTTTCGCTGAATATACCGGCTGTGGAACTGGACAGGCTGCTCGCGAAAGAGAGTTTGTACGATCTGCTCGAAAAAGCAGCCATAAAAAGCGTGGTGAAAAAGAAAAAGGAGTATTACGGTAGAGCACTGGTGCTTGGAGGATGCGGTATAACCCTCAAAGAGCTGGCTGAGCTCTTTTCGGCACTGGCCAACGGTGGAGTGTATCGCAAATCGAAATATCTCAAAAACAGTTCAGGTGGCGATCCAGTCCGGATCCTCTCCCCCCAGGCCGCATACCTGACGGGCAGGATTCTTCTGGACGCTTCGAGAGTCTCCTACGGCAGTACCTGGGAGTTTATCAGAGATATTCCCGCTGTCGCCTTCAAAACTGGAACATCCGCGCACTCCAAAGATCTGCTGTGCGTAGGATACACCAGAGAGTACACGGTTGCCGTGTGGATAGGCAATTTCGATCGCTCCGCGAGTCAAAAAAGGGATTCCGGTAGCAAAAAAGGCAGGAGGCTGAGCGGACTGGAGGCCGCGTCACCTCTGATGTTTTCGATATTCAGAGCGCTTGCCTCTTCCGGTATACCCGAAGCTCCCGCCGGCATCACGAAACGCCGCATATGTCAGGATGCCATACAGATAGGCAAATGCGAAAGATATATCGAAGACGATACCATAGACGGAGTGAGTCTGCACACGCCGTGCACTATTCTCAGACCTGAAATCATGACAAAAATGCTCGAGTCCGGCAGGATAAAGAGTTTTTCGGATCTGGCCGTTCATAGATGCTATGGAGAGTGGAGCTCGTACAAGCCGCGCATAGGCAGTCCGGTCAAAGGCAAAGAGTATGTCATGAACAGATATCTGCCTCCCTCCTTGAAAAAGATCGGACTCAAATGTCACTCTTTCGACGACAATGGAACGATATACTGGATGGTCGACGACAACGGCAGCTTCAGAGCGCTTTCGGGCGAAACTCTCTATATGCATTTCTCTCCGGGTGGACACACCGTCAGGTGTCTGGACAGATCCTCCAGGATGGACTCCGCCACTTTTTTCGTTCGTGAACTCTGAATCGAAGATCTGAGCGCGACAAAACGATCTCTCGTTTCGCAATTGGATATAATTGATCGTAGATGAGAAAAGGAGGGCGCGAAGATGAAGAGGGGATTGAGAGCCGGTATGGTTTTTTTGCTGATGGCTGTTTTCGCCAACGGTGCCGACGACAAAATGATAGAAACGGACGCGGAGATCGAGATAAAGTCCGGTATCGACGCATTTATCCTCGATACCACCTATACCCGCGCTCCTCTTTTCGAGTGCACCCCTTCCATAAAAGCCGTCTACAGGATATTGTCGACAAAAAAGCTGCGCATCGTTCCTCTCGAGACGCTTCACAGCGATACAACCTACAGATGTGTTCCCAATCGTAAATATATATCCGCCCCGGAGGAAAAAATAGATCCTCTCGTTTTCAAGACGGAGCCATTCGCTCTAAAAAGCGTAAACTACTATCCCCGTGAAAAAGTGCTGGATATACGGTTCAACGACACATTCAGCGGAGACGATCTGAAAAGGAGTCTGCGGATATACAAACAGGACAGACTTTCGACCACCTCTTTGCAGTACGCTGTTCTCAGTGTCGATGGCGGCAGGGCGGTGATAAAGATAACGGAGCCCGTCGAAGGGGATATTTCGATAGCGTTGCGCGCGGGGTTCGCATCGGCGTCGGGCGGAGTTCTGTCCGAAGAAGTAAAAAGAGATCTGGGCTCAGCCGCAGCCATAGACACGAAACTCGATCCCAAAAAACCCCCGATGGATTTCGATGACCTCCCAAGAGCGGTCGCGCTCGATGATGGGACTTTCGCCATCCGTCTGTTTTTCGAAGACCCTTTCGAGGAGGAGCCCGTCAAGGAGTATATTTCCATAGACGGGATCGATAACTTCAGAGTCAAAAAGGATCGATATATTTCGGATCGTATGCGCAAAGAGAACAACATCAGCGACAGCTACTACTATGTAGATGTTCTCAGTGACGAGTTTCAGCCCGATCGGGAGTATACGATCACCCTGAAAAAAGGGCTCAAAAACTATTCCGAACTGAAAAAGAGTGTAAGTTTCAAGGTCAAAACCAAAGACAGAAAAAGCGGAATCTATTTCGACAAAAGAGCCCACTATATATCCAACAAAGGAGAGATAGCCTTTTCCAGCGTCAATCTGGATCGTGCCACATTGACCATAGAGAGAGTGACGGAGGATAACTACAGATACTTTATAAATTACAACGAAAGCGATATCGAAAAGATCAAAAGCTATACCGAACCCATATATACCGGAGAGCTTACACTGGACAATACCAAAAATGTCATATGCAAGCAGAAGTTCAGGGTTTCCGATATTGTTCGCGAGAGAGGCTGGGGTGTATACAGAGTCGTGCTGGACTATGATACCAAGGACGCGTTTGGTCGCAAAAAACACGCGTCCGCTTCCAAAGTGATCTTCGTGAGCGATCTGGCCATATCCGCAAATCTTTCGAACGATCAGATATTCGTAGCTGTCAACAGACTCAGTGACGCCAAAGCGGTAGCTGATGCCAGAGTGACGGTATACTCTTCTCGAAATACCGTACTGGCTACAGCCGTAACGAACAAAGACGGCGTAGCCATAATAGAGCGAAAGGGGATAGTGGCCGAAGATCCAAAAACGATCGTGGTGACATTCGGCAGGGATAGAAACTTTCTTCTGCTCGAAAAACCCGTCAACGGCATAACGCCTATTATGTCCGACAAAAAAGAGACGGACTACAGGGCGTATATCTATTTTCAGAGCGATATAGTCAGACCCGGTGGGGATATACACGCATTGGTAAGCGTAAAGGATCCCGATCTCGTATCGGCGGACAAAATACCTCTCGTTTTGACGCTGAGCAGATCATTCGACAGCGTAGTTTCCATCAGAAAGGTCGAGTGCGACAGTGAAGGCCTGGTGGATTTCTCCTACAGTCTGGATCCGGGATCACCTACCGGTCCGTATTTTCTGACGGTGAAACTGGGAGATAAGATTATTGGAAAAAAGAGAGTGGATGTGGAGGCTTTCATGCCTCCTCAGATCGAAAACGAGATCAAAAGCGACAAAAAAGATTACGGCAGTGACGAATACGCGGAAATCACGGTTGTCTCCAGGTATATGTTCGGAGCTCCTGCCGCTGGATTGAACGCCAGGCTGTCTTTTTCGGCTGTCGCGTACGATTACAACAACACGAAGTATCCGGATTACATCTTTACAGACAAGGAGATGGAGAGAGGAAACGACCGGCTGTATATAGATCTGGAGGAGGAGACGAAGCTGGACGATGGGGGAAAAGCCAGCGCTCTCTTTCCCTGCGCGACGACACAGAGGGTTCCGTCCATACTCAAGGCGACCATAGGCGCCACTGTCATGGATGACGCTCAGCCGGTCTCCACTTACGACAGCGTTTTTATATATCCCTATAAAAGAATGGCAGGCCTCAGGCTCGACAGCGACTCCATAAAGAGCGGCGAGAGACTGAAGGGATCCGTGGTGCTTATCGATCCTTTCACCGGAGAGAAAAAGGATGGCGAACTCAGTGTCGTCATAAAGAAAACGGAGTGGTTCTACAGCTACAGCAACGGATCGTACGAGTGGAAAAAAGACACAAAAGTGGTGGATAGTTTCAGCGTAAAAGCCAACACATCTTTCGAGAGACCCATAGAGAACAATGGCGACTACACGGTAGAGATCATCGACAGGATCGGGGGTCACTCTGTATCGAGCTCTTTCGAGGTCAGCGGCTGGAACTACAACAACATCTCTCCAAGAGAGGATCTCGCGAGTGTGGAGATAGATTTCGAAGACAGGTTGTATCGCAAGGGGGATGTGCTGAAAGTGTCCATCAAGTCCCCGGTTATAGCGGGGTCGGCGCTCGTGACCATAGAGGGCGACAAGGTCTATTGGTATAAGAGATTCGATATAGACAAAGGCACGGCTCAACTGGATATTCCACTCTCCGACGATCTGGGACGAGGCAGATATCTGCATGTCAGTGTCGTACGCAAAACCGATACGGGAAGAGGGATCGTTCCATTCAGAGCGAGCGGATACAGACTTATAAAATCGGACAGAACAGATCGTCGCATATCTCTCAGGCTCGATTGCGAAGAGACAGCCCGTTCCAGAAGTGAAGTCGAGTTACAGATAGAGACGGATAGGGAGGCTTCGGTACTGGTTTCCGTAGTCGACAGCGCCATAATGAATATCGCAGGACAGAAAAGAGCGGATCCATTCGGGTTTTTTACCCCCGCACCCCCAAAAGAGATATCGTACTACGATATTTACGACAAAGTCATAGCCTACCTCTGCAAAGGCAAACTCGTCTCTTTCGGTGCTGGCGATGTAGAGATGGCCGAACTGCGCAAAAAGCATATGGCGCCGGCCAATCTGGAAAGGATCAAGCCGTTCATGTTGTGGTCGGGAGTCATCCACACCAAGGATAAAAAAGCCGTCTATAGATTGAAAATACCTCAATTCAACGGCAGAGCCTCGATAGTGGCCATAGCGGTATCCAAAAACGCCACAGGCGCGGCCATGAGAGATATCGTCGTCAAAGACGAAATTATGCTTAAGCCGTCTTTGCCGAGATTTATGCTGCTCGGGGACAGAATGAGCGTGGCGCTCAGAGTGTTCAATAGCACTTCTTCGAGCGCGAAAGTCAGAATCGGCGCTTCGGCTTCCGACAACTTTTCGCTGAAGCTGCCGAAAGAGAGTATAGAGATAGCCCCTCACGACTCCATGGTACTATACTGCCCCCTCGAGGCCATCAAGGAGGGCAAAGGCGAAATCGAATTTTCCGCCGAGTGGAACGGCAGGAGCTTCGTCCACGACACGACAATGAATGTATCGTCTCAATACGCCGTACAGAGCATCGGATACAGAGGCTCGATCTCTTCCACAAAGACCATAGCCGTGCCATCGGCGTATCTTGGAGGCAAAGTTCTCGTCTCTCTGGCAGACAACATCATGGGTAGTATGCAAAAAGAGTTGAAGTATCTGATATCGTACCCATACGGTTGCGCCGAACAGACAGCCTCCAAAATAGCAGCCATGCTCTATAGCCGCCCATTTCTGAAAAACAGCGAAAGTGTCTCAGGAAGAGAGACTTTCATACATCAGGGGATCAGGAAGCTCTCCAGATTGCAGAATATTCGCGGAGAGTTTTCATACTGGTTGCCGATGGGAGATGTGGATCCATACGCGTCGATATACGCATCCGAGATCATGCTGGATCTCGACAAGCAGGGCTACAATATCGGGGGCAGGGTCAAAAAATCTATCGTAGAAGCTCTCAAAAATATCGCCGTAAACGGTGGCAGGAGATTGCAGGGTTCTTACGATCCATACCATAGAGTATATGCAGCTTTCGTTTTGTCGGAACACGGATTGCTCGATGAAGAGATATTGAATCTCCTTTACGATTCCGGAAAGTACAAAAACTACTATATCTCCCGCTTCTACATGGCCGCGATGATGAAAAACGCCGGGAGAAACGCAGAGGCCGAAGAGGTATTGGAAAGCGTCAAAAAGATAGATCTCGAAAAAATAGGAAGGGTGGATTACGATATTCCCGGCGCGCGCGCTTACGCGTCGAGAGGAAGGGATGCCTATCTGCTGCTCTACCTCGAGGCGAAATATTTCGGCAAAAGAGAAAGCGATTTTCGTCTGGGTCGTGAATGGCTCGGAGATCTTCACTCCACCCATGAGATGGCAATGGCATTTCGAGCGATAGGAGCGTGGCTGGGCAGAGCCGTCTCCAAACCGATGAGGGCGAAGATAACTATCGATAAAAAGGAGAGAGTATTCGATAAAAGCACCGCGTTTACGGCGGATATACACGATGGACCTCTTATTATAGAGCCGCTCAGCGGAGTTGTGAACTATATGGTGGAGTTCTACAAAGCCCTTCCTCTGCCTCCCAAAAACAGTCTGGATCCATCCAGAAAGCTGAGTATCAAGAGAGAGTTTGTAGATGTCTCCGGAAACAGTGTGGACATGGGAGCTTTGGAGCAGGGAAGCCGCATATATGCCAAAATCACCCTCTCCAATTTCGGCGCGATGAAAAATGTCGTTCTCGATCACAGGATTCCGGCGTGTATGGAGATCGTAAACAGGCGCATGGGAGACATGAAATCCACATTGACCAATATCAATTTCAACCCGGATTATACCGATATAAGGGATGACAGGATACTCCACTTTTTCGATCTCAAACGCAAAAGCAAACTTGAAAAAATTCCGAACAGCAAGAAAAAGAAAAGAGTCACGGTGCGGAACTTTTCCACTATATATATACCTCTCAGCGTCACAGGTGTCGGGGAGTGTGCGATGCCTCCGGTTACAGTGGAAAAGATGTATGACAGCAGAGTGCACGACTATGCCCTCGATCGGGAGAGGATCAGAGTACATAGAAAAGGTGAGTTAGCGCGAAAAAGCGTTTCTCGAAAGAGCAGCGAGACAAAAAAGGTCAGAGAGTTTTTGCAAAAATACTACGATCTGGAGTCGTCTTCGTCAGATCCCGGCGAGTTCGTAAAATTTTTCAAATATCCTCTCAAAAGATATTTTGGTCGTCATGATCTGAGCGCGGACGATATCGAGCGGGATAGACTCAGATACTTCAAAAGCTGGCCTGTCCGCAAATACAAAATCAAAGATATATCCGTTTTCCCTCTCGGAGACTCCGAAATCGAAGCAGAAGTGAGCTTCGAATACACAATCTCCGATTCCCATAGAAAGATCAGCGGCAGCAGCAGACAGAAGTTGCGTCTCAAAAGAGAGGGCGATACCTTTCACATATATGAGGTGTATGCCGTAAAGAGATAGGTTTTTGCATAAAGCGGAGCCTGTCTCCGTGTGATATCCTCTTTCCATTATCTACAGAGCCGACGAGAGGCTCGTTTACATTCGTTTGCAATCCATTGGCACGAAATTGACAAAAGGCTCATATCATAACACTATCCCAAGTATGAAGGAGCAGTTATGAAAAAGAGACTTTCAAGAAGTGTATTGGCGATGCTGTCTACGGGTGTGGTGCTTTACGCAGGACAATATGCCGGGGTGACGATAGGTGTCGGATCATCGTATGGATATGGAAACGCCAAAGCGGTACGATTTCAAAAGATCAGGAAAAAATCAGCTTCCAGGATGCTCAGGAGAGTACTGAGAGATATTCGCAGACATACCAGTCTGACAAAATCGCAAAGAAAAAGGATTCGGACGATTGTGATGAGAGGCAAGAAGAATATGAGAGCGGATATGGCAAAGTTGGCGAGAGATAGAAAGCGGTCGCTGGTCAGAAGTGGAAATGGATATTTTCTGGATTTTTCCAAATTTATGACTACCAGGAGATTCTACTTCGAGGCTTTTGTGAAAACGATGGAGGAGAGGAGAATCAAAATGATCGAATGGAGAGGTAAAATGTATAGAAGAGAGCTCAGGCACACCGCGAAGATCATGAAAAAGATTTTTGATGTATTGACACCTGCCCAGCGCAAAGAGCTGCTTGCATGTAGATAGACGCCAAAAGGACAGCCCAAAGAAAAGATCAAAGCTGGTACAATGGTTTGATCAATCTTTTCGTTGGTGAAAATGGAGCGGCGATGATAAAAGTGCTGATGATCGAGGACGATCCGGAGATCACCTTGCTTCTCGAACAGTATCTGCCTCGTTACGGTATGGAGCTTTTCTCGGTTGTGCTGCCATCCGTGGCTATCGAGAAACTGCAGGTTGAACATTACGATCTGGTGTTGCTGGATCTGGGTCTGCCGGAGATGGATGGGCTGGAGCTGTGCAAGATGATTAAAAAAACCTACCCCTCCCTTCCTGTAATAATATCTACAGCCAGAGCGGATGTTGGGGACAAGGTAGTGGCTTTCGACTCGGGGGCCGACGATTATGTCTCCAAACCGTACGAGCCCAGAGAGCTGGTCGCCCGCATACAGGCTCTTGTCAAGCGATACAGCCGTTTTATGGAAAGACAGGAGCGGGAAGTGTTCGGCATAGACAGTGTCTCCATGCAGATATATATGGATGGGGAGCCTCTCGATCTGACACTTGCCGAGTATGAGATATTCTCTCTGCTGCTTACGAAAAAACATCAGGTGGTCAGCAGAGAGTTTATCGTAAACAGCACAAACGCCATCGGTTGGGAGAGCAGCGACAGGAGTATCGATGTCATAATCAGCCGCATCAGACACAAGATAGGAGACGACCCAAAAAACCCCTCTTTTATAAAATCGGTACGGGGTGTAGGTTATAAATATATAGGTCCATGAAAAAGAGAAACTCGATACTTTTCAAGCTCGATATACTGTTCATATTGGCGATGCTCGCTTCTATAGTCGCCGGTGTACTGGTGTGGGTGCATCTGCATAAACAGATGAGGAGCGATCTGCTCTTCAAAGGGCGTCTTGCCATAAGGGAGCTGCGCAAAAAAGGGGATCTGCGCGGCGATTTTCTGAATATGCTGAAGCTGCGCGAAATCGATGGCGAAAATAGAAGGGAGATATTGCTCAACAGCAAACGCAAATCTTCCAGGCGAGCTTTGGCAAAGAGACAAAAACGGCGAACGAGACCAGTATTTGTACAATATCGCGGCAAAGAGTATATAGTGATCGTAGCTCGCGGCAAAAGATGGGTATTGGCCCCGGAAAACGGCTATGTTCACTATTTTGGCGTGCCGATACTCGTTTTTGTCGGTTTGATCGTGCTTTTGACGGTGATATACTGGCTCATCAGGCGCAGTCTGGCTCCCTTGAGGAGATTGGAGAGGGATATAAGGCGTTACGGCAACGGAGAGATGCCTGAAACGGTAACGATGAACGGAGGAGACGAGATATCGTGTCTGAACAACGCATTCTACTCCTCCGTGCAGAGGATCAAGAGACTCGACGAGTCCCGTAAGCTCTTTTTGAGAAATATATTTCACGAGCTCAATACTCCCGTGACCAAGGGTAAACTTCTAACGGAAATAACCGATGAACCGCAGACAAAACGGATGCTTGAATCGATATTTGGCAGGATGTCCGTTTTGCTGGACGAGTTGGCGCAGATAGAGAGGATAGCATCTGCCGAATACAGACTCAAGCCGACGAAGATTCGTACTGTAGAGTTGATAGATCACGCAAGAGATCTGCTGTATATCGATGAGCCGATAGCTGGAAATGTCTCGGATCAAAGCATATTCGCGGATTTCTCGTCGATGGGGATAGTCTTCAAGAACCTGATCGACAACGCCATGAAGTATGGTGGAGATCTCGTGATAGATCAGAGTTCGACCGAGATAAGTTTCAGCAGTACTGGAGATGCTTTGAAGTATCCATTGAGCCACTATACGGACGCTTTTCGCAAAGGTGACGGGTTCGGTTCCACGAGAGGTTTCGGCCTGGGTCTTTATATCGTCAAAGAGATACTGCAAAAGCACGGAATGGAGCTCTCGTATCGCCATAGTGAAAGCAGAAACATATTTTCCATCGTTTTGAACCCCTGACAGCAGTATATCCGAGCGGGTTTTTCTCAAGCGGTAGATTCCTTACGATATAATTTCTCTTCCATCAGAGATTTTGTATGGCAAATATCCAAAAAGGGATCCAGGATGGATATCAGTGAAAAAAAAAGAGTCGTTTTTATGGGCACTCCCCACTATGCCGAAAGCATTTTGAGGCGACTATACGATGATGGCAGATTCGATATCGTGCTCGTATTGACGCAGCCGGATCGTCCGGTGGGTCGAAAAAGAGTCGTTACACCACCTCCGGTAAAACTGTTCGCCGTTGAAAACGGTTTGGAACTCATGCAGCCAGAAAGCCTCAAGAGCGAGAGTGTGGAGATGGCCATATCGCGGAAAAGACCCGACTTCATAGTCGTAGCGGCATATGGACAGATATTGCCGGTAAATATTCTCGATATCGCTCCATCTATCAATCTGCATGCGTCGCTGCTTCCGAAATACAGGGGAGCATCTCCCATACAGCAGGCGATACTCAATGGCGACAGATACACCGGTATCACCGCGATGCTTATGGAGAAGGGACTCGACAGTGGACCCGTTTTGGGGTACTCATATGTGGAGATCGGAGAAGATATGGGCCTCGAGGAGCTTGGAGAGACACTTACGCTGACCGCGGCACGATTCACTCCGGAGGTGTTGAGCCGCTTCGATACTCTGATGCCGATTCCTCAGCACGACTCTTCGGCCACCATATGCAAAAAGATCAGGCGCTCCGACGGAGAGGTAGATATGTCCGACGCTGTCGCGCTATACAGGAGATACAGAGCCTTCGAAGGATGGCCGGGTGTTTTTTTGCCAAATGGCTTGAAGCTCAAACGGTTGACTCTGGTCGATAGGGAAGGGGTCCACATCCCCGGTGAGATACTCTCTTTCGACGGGGAGTCTATGGTGATAGGGTGCTCTGTCGGCGCGGTCAGAGTGGAGAGGGTGCAGCCCAGCTCCAAAAAAGAGATGAGCGCGAAGTCTTATGCAGTAGGGAGGGGTCTGGTTCTTGGAGATTCTATTTTTTGACGAGTTGCTCTCGACGCAGAGCTATCTCGAGAGTGCTGTCAGAGAAGGGGATATAGTTGAGCCGGTGGCCGTTGTAGCAAAACGGCAGAGTGGAGGTGTCGGCAGCAGGTCCAACAGTTGGTATAGCGAAGAGGGTGATCTGACGGCTTCCGTGGCTTTCAGGATGGATATGATGCCCCAGGATCTGCCGCTCGGTTCAGTTTCGATATATTTTGCCTACATTATGAAGGAGTCGATAGCGAAGTTCGATGAAAACATCTGGCTCAAGTGGCCGAACGATCTTTATATAGAGAATAAAATAGGGGGAATCGTCAGCAGAAAGATCAAAAATTTCATCATTGTAGGAATAGGGATAAACATGAAAAAAAATAGAAAATTTTTCGATTCCCTTGATATCGGGGTTTCCCCGATGATATTACTTGATATGTTTCTGAAAGAGCTCGAAACTCCCCCAAAATGGAAGGATATATTTAGTAAGTACAGGATAGAATTTGAGAACAAAAAGGCCTGTTTCGCCCATATCGAAGGCCGTAGAACAAGTTTGAAAAACAGTATTTTGTGCGAGGATGGCTCGCTGATAATAAATAATAGAAGGGTGTTTAGTCTAAGATGAGCGAAGTAATCAGTATTGCCAATCAAAAAGGCGGGGTTGGCAAGACGACAACGGCGGTCAATCTCGCCGCGTCTCTTGCCGAAGAGAACAAAAAGGTACTCCTAATAGATGCGGACCCACAGTCGAACGCGACGACCAATTTAGGTTTCAAGCGCAGCGATTATGAATTCAATATCTATCATGTCCTTATAGGCAGCAAAAAGATCTCCGAGATAATCCTCAATACTCAGATAGAGAATCTCAAACTGGCACCATCCAATATAGGACTGGTGGGAATAGAGAAGGAGTTCTATGGAGGCAGAAGCAAAAAGAGAGAACTGATTCTCAGCAGAAGCATTGAAGAGATCAGAGACAACTACGATTACATCATCATCGATTCCCCTCCCGCTCTCGGTCCGATCACCATCAACGCGCTGAGTGCTTCGGATTCGGTAATCATACCGATTCAATGCGAGTTTTTCGCGCTCGAAGGTTTGGCGCAACTGCTCAACACAGTGTCTCTGCTGCGTAAGACTATCAACCCTAAACTCAAAATCAAAGGTTTTCTGCCGACTATGTACTCCGGTCAGAACAACCTTTCCAAACAGGTTCTTGCCGACTTGGAGCACCACTTCAAAGATCAGCTCTTCAATGCCGACAACGATTTCATAGTCGTACCGCGCAATGTCAAAATAGCCGAGAGTCCAAGTTTCGGCAAACCGGTGACTTTGTATGCGTCGCACTCCAAAGGCTCGAAAGCCTACAAAGCTCTCGCCGAAGCTATTTTAAGGGATTGAGAAGGTGGCTACAGGATTGGGAAAAGGCCTCGGTGCCATACTGGAAGAGGTTGGTAAGGCGTACGAAGATGAACTTTCCGAGGTGGATGGCGGCAGTAATGCTTCCAACGGAGATGAAGTGCGGGATATACCACTCGACGCGATAGACCCCAACCCATACCAGCCCAGGAAACAGTTCGATCCAGACAGGTTGAGGGAGCTTGGCGAGTCGATCGAGAGGCACGGGCTTTTGCAGCCTGTTGTGGTTGTCAAATGGGAAGACAGATATATTTTAGTAGCCGGTGAGAGGAGGCTCAGGGCGCACAAGCTTCTCGAAAAGGAGAATATCAGAGCGATAGTGGCTGATGTGGATTTTGACGAGCTGCGCATGAGGGAGCTCGCTCTCGTGGAAAATATCCAGAGAGAAAATCTCAATCCGGTCGAACTGGCCAACTCCTACAACGAGCTCATAACGGTACACAAGATAACCCACGAAGAGCTTTCAAGGATCGTCCACAAAAGCAGATCGCAGATCACCAACACCCTGAGGATACTCTCTCTCGGCGAATACGCGAAAGAGAAACTCGTAGAGGGAAAGATATCGCAGGGACATGCCAAAGTACTGACAGGTTTGACGGAAGATGAGCAGAGACTCATTATAGATACGATCATAGGTCGCAGATTGAGTGTTCGCGAGGCAGAGGATCTTGTCAGAAGAAACAAGAAAAACCATGGCAAAAAGAAGGGAGGCGCAAAAAAGCCTTCTGTCATTCCAAACGAGGAGGAGATGAAACGACTCTCCGATACTATACCGTTGAGATTCAAAGTCAAATCCGGAAGTCTGGAGATTTTTTTCAAAAACAACGAAGAGTTCGAGAGGCTTGTGGATTTCATAGTCGGTAGAAGCGCGAAAAAAGACTAACCGTGCTTTAAATACCAAAATGGTAAAATACCGCAAATTTCGAGAGGAGGATAGATGCTTGATTTACATTGGCAACTGATGTTGGTGGTTTTGGCTATTTTCTTTTTTCTGATATATCAGCTGAACAATCGATTGTATGGCCCTCTTATCAAATTCGTAGACGATCGTGAAGAGTCGATTGCCAGGGATTTGAAGGAGAGCAGCGCATTGAGCGGGGACAGCGAGGAGCTGCTCGAAAAGGCCAGAGGCAATCTCGACAGTGCCAAAAACGAAGCGGCCCGTATGCGGCATGAGGCTATCGAAAAGATAAAAGAAGAGAGTGCGGCGGCTCTGGAGGAGAAGCAATCGGAGCTCGAGAAAGAGTACGAGCGCTTTGTCGAGCGTCTGGCTGAAGAGAAAAAGAGTCTGCAGAGCGCACTGCTCTCGCAGCTGCCTCTCATCAAAGAGGGTCTCAAAGCCAAATTCAGTCAAATATAAAGGTGAATTCATGAAAACGAAAAAGATATTTATCTCACTTCTCGTTGTTCTGCCTGTTTTTCTATTGGCTAACGAAGGGGGTTCCGGTCACTATATGGAGGTTACCGGCAGAGCCACCGATTTCGTTCCCAGACTCTTCAACTTCGCTATATTCGCAGCCCTGTTGTACTATCTGATAGCCGAGCCTGTCAGGAACTTTTTCGTCTCTCGTCGCGAAGATATAGCAGAGCAGCTTCGAGAGATAGAGAATCGTCTCCAGAAAGCCAGGGAGGATCGCAAAGCGGCGGAGCAGGCCGTAGTGGAGAGTGAAAAAAAGGCCGAAGAGATACTCAGAGATGCGGAGAAAGAGATATCCGTATTGAAAGAGAGGTACAAAGATATGAACGAGCGTGAGATTCAGATCATGCAGCAGCAACACGAAGAGAGGATGGCTCTCGAAGAGAGAAAGATGCAGCGCGATACGATCGTGGAGATACTCGACGAAAATATCAAATCGGATGATATTCCTCTCGATGGACGCAAGATCATAGAGATACTCTCCAGTAAGGCGGCCTGATCATGAAAGAGTTGATTGCCAAAAGATACGCGAAAGCGCTTATGGAATCGGTCAAAGAGAAAGAGCTCAACTCCGTTATAAAGGAGCTTGATGCGATAGATGGGATATTTGCGCAAAGTGAGGTTGCGCGGATAATATCGTCTCCGCTCCTGCCTGGTCGAAAAAAGTTCGATATGTTCATAGCTCCGATTAAAAACAAGATCAGCAAAAATCTGTTCAGGCTGCTTGAGATCATGAGTGAAAAGAACAGACTCGATCTTATAGGCGATCTCAAGCAGATCATGGAGTTCGAGGCCAAAAGACGCAGCAACAGATTCGAAGGCACTGTCGCGGCGGACAAGAAGCTCAGCGACGACGAGATAGCAAATCTCGAAAATGTGTTGAACGATTACAGCGGCTCCAGGATTGAACTCAAACAGGTCGACAAAGGTTTCGATGGTCTAAGAGTAATGGTGTCGGATATCGGTCTGGAGTTGAGTTTTTCCAAAGCCAGAGTCAAATCTGATCTGCTGGATTACATCCAGAAAGCCCTTTAATTTTGTATTTTATTTAGAAAGGAGTAGAAGTGGCAGCGAAATTGCAAGCAGATGAAATAAGCTCTATCATAAAAGAGCGCATAGAGAACTTTGAACTCAAAGTCGACATTGACGAGGTCGGCAAAGTCATAGGTATAGGCGATGGTATAGCCAAGGTCTACGGACTGAGCAATGTCATGGCCGGCGAGATGGTCGAGTTCGAGAACGGTATCAAAGGGATGGTTCTCAATCTCGAGGAGTCCAGTGTCGGTATCGTCGTACTGGGAGAGTACAACGAGATTCGCGAAGGTATGAGCGTCAAGAGGCTTGGTGAGCTTTTGAAGGTGCCAGTCGGAGACGCGATGGTGGGGAGAGTCGTCAATCCTCTTGGAGAGCCTCTCGATGGCAAGGGACCCATCGAGGCGAAAGAGAAGAGATTCGTCGAGGAGAAGGCACCCGGCATCATGGCCAGAAAGTCCGTTCACGAACCACTTCAGACAGGTATCAAGGCGATCGACGCTCTCGTTCCGGTCGGAAGAGGGCAGAGGGAGCTCATTATAGGCGACAGACAGACAGGTAAAACGACTCTCGCCATAGATACCATCATCAATCAGAAGGGCCAGGATGTCATCTGTATATATGTCGCAATAGGACAGAAGCAGTCAACTGTCGCTTCTTTGGTCAAAAAACTCGAAGAGCATGGGGCGATGGATTATACGATCGTTATCAATGCTGGTGCAGCCGATCCTTCTGCTTTGCAGTTTCTCGCTCCATATGCCGGTGTAACGATGGCCGAGTATTTCAGGGACAACTCCAGGCATGCGGTGATATTCTACGACGATCTCTCCAAGCACGCGGTTGCCTATCGTGAAATGTCGCTCATTCTCAGACGACCTCCAGGCAGGGAAGCCTACCCCGGGGATGTTTTCTATCTCCACTCCAGACTGCTTGAGCGTGCCGCCAAACTCAGCGACGAACTGGGGGCGGGTTCGATCACGGCTTTCCCTATCATCGAGACTCAGGCCGGGGATGTATCGGCCTATATTCCTACGAATGTCATTTCAATTACAGACGGTCAGATATTTCTCGAGACGGATCTGTTCAACTCCGGTGTCAGACCGGCGATCAATGTTGGGCTTTCTGTCTCCCGTGTCGGAGGAGCGGCGCAGATAAAGGCGATCAAGCAGGTTTCGGGTACTCTCAGACTGGATCTCGCCTCATACAGAGAACTTCAGGCGTTCGCGCAGTTCGCCAGTGATCTCGATGAGCACAGCAGGCATCAGCTCGAAAGAGGCCAGAGGATGGTCGAGATACTCAAGCAGCCTCCTTACGCTCCTATTCCGGTGGAGAATCAGGTGGTTATCATATATGCGGGAACGAGAGGTTATCTCGACGATATCCCCGCTTCGTCCGTAACGAAATTCGAGCAGGAGCTCTATCCGTTCATGGAGGCAAAATATGCATCCATCCTCGAGAGTATCAGAGAGAGCAGAAAGCTCGAAAACGATACGGAAGAGGAGCTGAAAAAAGCGTTAGAGGATTTTAAATCCCAGTTTGTAGCATAGTTACGGAAGGCTTATAATGGCTAGTTTAAAAGATATCAAACGAAAGATCAAGAGCGTAAA
>CAZYUW010000014.1:0-15800 GCA_964650685.1 uncultured Nitratifractor sp. | reverse complement strand
AGTCCCAAAGACAAATATTTCGTGGACCAGTCGCCTTCCAATGAGAATATAGCATGGGGGAGCGTGAACCAACCACTCTCTCCGGCTATTTTCGATGAGCTTCTGGATTTGACTCTAAAGCAACTGTCCGGTAAGGATATCTATGTCATAGACGCTTTTGCCGGTGCAAGTCCTACGAGTAGAAAAGCCATTCGGTTCGTGACCGAAATAGCCTGGCAGGCGCACTTCATCAAAAATATGTTCATAATGCCCACCGAAGAGGAGCTGAAGGATTTCGAACCGGATTTCACCCTCTACAACGCATGTAAAACCACCAACGAAAACTTCGAAAAACATGGTCTGCACTCCGATGTATTTGTTGTCTTCAATATCGAAGACAACAAAGCCATCATAGGCGGTACCTGGTATGGCGGAGAGATCAAAAAGGGTATTTTCACGATGATGAACTATTGGCTGCCTATCGAAGGCAAGCTCTCGATGCACTGTTCCGCGAATGTAGGCAAAGAGGGAGATGTGTGTCTATTTTTCGGCCTTTCGGGTACAGGCAAGACCACACTCTCCACAGATCCCGAAAGAGCCCTGATAGGAGATGATGAGCACGGCTGGGACGAGAACGGCGTATTCAACTTCGAAGGCGGCTGCTATGCCAAAGTGATAAACCTGGATCCGCAGAGCGAGCCCGAGATATACGCCGCCATAAGACCAAATGCGTTGCTGGAAAATGTCGTTGCCGACAAAGAAGGACGCGTAGATTACAGTGACAGCAGCAAAACCGAAAATACCAGAGTGAGTTATCCGATAGATCATATAGAAAACCATGAAAAGACGCTCATGGGAGGCCATCCGAAAAATATCATCTTTCTTACGGCGGATGCCTTTGGAGTGCTTCCTCCTGTCAGCAAACTGAGCAAAGAGCAGGCTATGTACTATTTTCTGAGCGGATATACCGCCAAAGTCGCCGGTACCGAAAGAGGCATAACGGAGCCGGTTGCTACATTCAGTGCCTGTTTTGGTGAGGCGTTTTTGCCTCTACATCCGACAGTATATGCTGATCTGCTTGGCAAAAAGATAGACGAACACAATGTAAATGTCTATCTGGTCAATACAGGCTGGACCGGCGGACCATACGGCGTAGGCAATCGTATGAGCATCAAGGATACCCGCGCCTGTATCAATGGGATACTCAACGGCTCTATAAACGATGCGGAGTTCGAGAGACTCCCGGTCTTTAATCTGATGATTCCAAAAACACTCGATGGTATAGCCGACAACAGGGTGCTCAATCCCAGAAACACTTGGGATAACGAGGCTGCCTACGACGAGCAGTTGCGCAGACTGGCGGCGATGTTCATAGAAAACTTCAGGCGCTACAACGACAGAGGCAGCGAGTTCGATTTCTCATCGGCAGGCCCGATTCTCTGAGAGACCAAAGGGGACCAAGATGGAGAGTTTCAGATTCATAGTCTACGGCAAGGTCCAAGGGGTATATTTCAGAAAGTTTGTCGCCCAGGGTCTCAAACAGCTGGGAATACAGGGCTATGTGCGCAATCAGCCAGATGGAAGCGTAGAGGTCGTAGTCAGGAGTCATGACGGACAGATAGAAGCTATAGAGTCGGTGCTCAGATCCGGCTCTCCACTGAGCAAAACCGAACGCATAGAGATGGAGAGGCTGGAGGAGGGCGACGATATCGTTTACGACGGATTCGAGATCAGATAAGCCTCTTCTTTTTCAATCCCCGCTCTCTATTTTTTTCTCTTTTCTCAGATCCGACGATCTGTCAAATTCGATATTGTATCTTTGGAGGATCTCGTTCTGCTTCTTCATGGACTCGTTTCTATCCAGAATGAGTTTGACGCCTCTTTCGTTTTCGAGGATAATGAACTCTTTTTTGGAAGAGAACATCTTTTTGTAAAATGTATCGAAGGTATCGAACTTTTCGCCGTTGATCTTTTCGACAGGCCAGAGCGTTATATCGTAATTGCCTCTACTGATATCCGAAGCCAGCACCTTCAGCAGTACGACCACCTCTTTTTTCTCTTTGCTTGGGCGCCTGAGGAGGTAGGAGTAGAGGTCGGTTCTGTTCGATCCGGCCATAGCGAGCAGATTTCTCGTCAGGGGCGAAAAGACATATCCTCCGTATATGAAATATCTGGGCATCGTATCGTAGCGCGTCGTCTTAACCAGTATCATATCGTCGGCGATCTGCTTGAGGGTCGCTTTCACCTTCATTCTTTTGCGATCCCTCATTATTTCGAATGTGACCGTATCGCCTATCTGATGTTTGTCCAGCATATAGATCAGAGAGGTGTATTCGTGTTTTCTGAAGGCCACAGTGCCGTCGTTTTCAACCTTGTTGCCATCTATGGAGAGGATTATGTCGCCCTCTTTGAGTATTCCATTGGCCGAAGAGTTGTATACGATATGGCTTATCAGGTTTCCCGTAGTGTCATCGTCCAGATGAAAATAGCGTCTCATGGCCGGATTTTCCATATTTTGCAGAGCCAGTCCAAAGCGCCCGAAACCGTCATATCTGCCGTCGGCGATATCATCCAGGAAGTGTCTGATCATGTTGACGGGTACAAGATACCCGATGTTCTGGGATTTTCTGAGACTTTGCATAACCACCCCGACTATCTTGCCGTCAGAAATGGCCGGTCCTCCACTGTTTCCCGGGTTGACTGCCGCATCGACCTGTATGGAGAGAAAATACTCCCCGCTGTGAGCGTATCTCTGGTGCTCTATGCGTGAGACCACTCCAGTGGTCGCGCTCAGCGTGCTTCCGCCCATCGGATAGCCATATACGACGACCTCCTGTTCGATCTTGGGCAGATCGCCTAGAGTGAGAGGTTCTATGCCGAAAAAAAACTCTTCATCCTCCACCCCCAGAAGTGCCAGATCGGCCTGATGCGAGACGCTGAGTACCCTTGCGATATATCTTTTTCTGTCCCCGTATCTCTGCACCTCTATAAAGGTATGATTGGCGACCACATGGGCATTGGTCAATATCCTGTGACCGGGTATTATGGCGCCCGATCCGCTGGAGCGTCTCATGGTACTACTCCAAGGCTCCAGGTAGTTTGGGGTTTTGGATACTGTATATATTTTCACGATAGCCTGCTTGGTTCTCTCTTCGTCGGCGATTTTGCCTGCCGAGAGAGCCGTTATCAAAAGAAGCATGACGGCTATTGTGTATCTCATGTGTCCAAATGACATCGTTCAATCCTTTCTGGATAATGTTATGCCCGCTATCTTGAGCTCGGAACTTCCTTCGTAGTAGGGTTTCCACCAGTTTATGGCAAGAGGTACGGAGATGTTGAGCAAAAAAGCGGCTATTATGAGTATGAAAAACTGCACTTCGTTAAAGAGGCCATGTTCGGTATAGGCTATATCTATCACGATAAAGGCCAGTTCCGCGCGCCCCAGCATACCCAGTCCTATCATGACACTCTCGTGCCACCTGTAAGAACCTGTAAATCTGGCCGCGAGAGTCGCTGACACTATCTGCGTGGAAGCGACCGCGGCGAACAGTATGATGGCGTGACCGAAAACACTCGCGAATATCGATGGATCCAATACTATTTTGGCGCCCAGATTGACAAAGAATATAGGGCCGAAAATCGTGAAGGCTACCTGCTCTATGACCAGTTTGGAGTCATAGTACTGTCTGTCCTTGACGCTTTGATCATCGAAGAGGAAATAGTCTTTTTTCAGGAAGAGTCCGGCCATATATGCGCCGATAGCGGGATGAAAACCAAAGAGATCGGCCAGCGCTCCGGACGCCATCGCTATAAATATCATAAGCAGTGGCGTGAACTCTCCGTGGTAGAGGGTGAGAAACTTTCTGATATGAAATGTCAGAAAAAAATCTATCATGAAGTAATCGATTCTCTGGAGCAGGGTGGGGTTGTCTGGGAGTTTTGGCGGTACCTTTTCCGGAAAAGCCAAAATGCCTATACTCAGGATGATTCCAAAAAACAGGACGACTTTCAGGAGCGTCCACAACAGCGAAATCGGGTCGAAAACCATTCCACTCTGAGAGTTTGCCGCCGAGAGTGCCACTGGGACAAGAATGGCTATGCCGATGAGGGAGAGTATATCGTCTATTACGGCCGCAGTCATGATGCCTGTGGCAGCAGTGGATCTGTGCAGTCCTTTCTCTTTGAGTGAGACCATCGTCAGACTTACCGCCGTGGCGGTCATCGTCAGGCCCCACATCATCGCTATCGCTTCGCTGTAGCCGAAGAGAATCGCGCACAGATATCCGGCGGCGAAAGGAAATATCGCACCTATGATCGCCACCCCGATACTGCGCCTCATTCCGCTTTTGAAGTGCTCTATCTCTTCGTCGAAACCCAGAGCGAACATAATAAAGACTATGCCCCATTCTCCTATATACTCCAGCACGACATTGTGCGAGGGAAGTACTCCTATATTAGAAAATATAGAACCTAATATTATCAACCATAAGACATCTACGGTAGCTGTTTTTTTGGCTATGACTTTGGCGAGCACCACAATACCCAGTATAGTTGCGCTAAGAAACCATATATTATGTAGTATATGCGCGTTACCAGCCATTTATTCAGCCTCTCTGATGGATTGATATTTATGTATGATAGCAGAAAATGCTATATTTAAAGTGATTTTCGCAGATCGTATATTCTATAATAAAAAAGTTTTCCCATATTTACACTGTCCGGTTTCCTGGACAACTTTTTGTCATTTCCCAAATATATTACTTTGTTTAATAAATTTGTGAACTTTTCATTTTCGCAACAGTCCAAAATCTTTATCTTTTTAAAATATTTGAGTGGATTTCAAACACTCTCCAGTTTGTTGATATTTGGGGGGGGATTACCGGGTGTTTTGGATTTCAAAAAAGTCTAATGTGTGGTGGACTCTAACAGGTATATAGCGTCTGTCTCGGTATCACAGCACAACCGATATCTTTTTCTTTTATAGCTTTTACTGCTGGTTGTAAATATGCCTGCTTGTAACAATCTAATGAATTTTCAGCTTTTGTTCATTTCTCTGATGTCAATTTATGCCGATGCAGTACTCCCTCCCCTCTCGAACCTCTATTCGCTACCCGATTTGGTTTTGAAACTTGCCTCGAATAGTTTTGTCGACGAGCTATTCCGGCGTTTTATCCGTTTCTGTTGGCATTGCTTTCATACTTTTTTCTGTATTTCTCGCCCAATACGACGAAAGTCTGACGAGACTTTTGGATAGAATTTTGAGGCGGAACCGCACCTGGAGAATAAATCCGTGATACGATCACTGCTGCTGCTCGATTCGACACCTCGTCACTGTTTAACTGCTTTTTAAGGTGATTCTAAGTATGATCGAAAAGACAAAGCATCCAATTTAAGGGGATTCTCTAAGTATAATGCATAAGTCCATCATTGTCATGGGGATTTTCTGACGAGCGTTGCGGTCTTACAAGGTTTAATCGAAAAGTTCACCAACCTGCTCCTGACGGACTCATTGGGAAACAGATCGGATACTTCAAGCAGAAAGCGACTACGACACAGGTGATAACGCGGGCACTGCTTTGTCAAAAAGCCTGGAAAACAAAAAGCAGAAAGGACAAAATGACGATGAAATCGATTTTCAACACAAAAAGATTGTCGTATCGACCGATACCGACAATCACCATATTTATGGTGTTTGTCGGTATTTTTTTGGTTGCCGGTGAGATCAAAAACAACTCCATGGCAGTGAGTATTATAGGAAAACAGAGAATGTATTCCATGCGAATGCTCAAGGACTACATAATGATAGGATTGAAACTTTCCTACGGCAATCCGGCGGACGATTTGAAAAAGACAATGGAGGCTTTTGAAAAATCTCATGATAGTCTAATGGCATATGTCAAGGATCCGGATTTGAGAAAAAAACTCGAAGAGCTTGACAGGACATGGCAGGAGACAAAAAAGGTTTTAAAAGAAAAACCGGAAAAGTCAAAAGCAAAAGTATACAAAAAAGTATTGGTCCATTTGAGGGAAGTGGCCAATGACGCCACAAACATGATGGCTCGGAAAGCCGGTACCATTTCCGATCAGACCATAAATCTGGCCGGGCGTTTGCGAGCTGTTTCCCAGGCGCTTGCCGCGGTATATATGTTGAAAACCTGGGAGATGCCCGGGGCGGACGAAGCCCTCAAGATTCCCATGGAGCGCTTCCGTGAATCTATGGATTATCTCTATAAATCGCCCGATACCGGTCCGGATATGAAAAAAATTCTGAAAAAGCTGGAAAAGACCTATCTTTTTTTCCAGGTTATGAACGAGTCCGGAACATTTACTCCGACTCTTGTAGCGAAAAAGACGGATAAAATGCTCGGTGAGGCCATTAAGCTGACGAAGCTCTATGTCGACAAAAAAAATAATAAATAAATTACAATCCGGAGGAGAAGCAATGAAAAGTTTGACAACAATATTGAGAGTGGTTTTTGTGATGTGTGTGTTTATGTGTGGCGCTTCTATGGCGGCAGGCAAGGGTGACGCTCCGGCAAGCTCGGCAAATCAAAACGATAGTGAAGTACTGAGATTGATAAAGACGGCAATGTCTTCCCGCGTATTGGTTCAAAGTATAGTGAAAGATTATCTATATGCGGGAAACGATGTGGCTACCACGCGCGCGAAGCGTGAAATGGGAAAATCCCTGAAAGCATTTGACGAGCGACAAAAAAAACTGGATGAGGCTTTTACCGACCCCAAGATCAAAAACCTTATGAGATTCATTCGTATGAATGTGGAAGACATGAAAGAGACTCTGAAAGAACCCTACAGTATGGAGAATGCCGAAATCCTGATCGATCTGGGCGAAGCGATCTCCGAAGGAGAAAAGAAAATTGCCGGTCAGTTGAGAAAAAAGCTCTCCGGAAAGTATCCTGTGGCAAAAGGTCAGCGCTACTATATGACACAGATCGCGAAATACTATATGGCTTATGAATCTGGAATCAAAGACGAAAATACTATCCGACAGATGGAGGGTACCGTAAAGAAAATCGATTCTTTGATCAATGAGATGAAGGCGTACGGTGGAAACACAGTCAAAATGAATCAAACCCTCAATAATATCGAAAAGCTATGGAAAGTTGTCAAGCAGTTTTATCTGGATATCGAAGAGGGAGGACTTCCCATCATCGTCTATCAGACCACCGAAAAGCTCAATAAGAAATTTTTGGAGTATACCAGTTTGTTGCTCGCTTCGATCTCAAAAAGGTAGAGACATGAAGGAGTAACGATATGAGAATCACAATCCTTTTTCTGGCTGTGTCGATCGCGACAACCGTGATCGGACAAGCTGCTACCCGCGGAGATGTAAAGGTACTGGAGGCTTCCGATACCATCAAATATCGGATAAACCATTTAGCCAGAAACTATCTGCTTTTTTATCATTTTCCGAAGAAAAGGAAATTGAAACGGAAGTTGGTGGAAGATCTGGAGCATCTCGGCAAAGGACTCCAGATCATCGCGGTGACCACCAAAGATGTTAAAACGAAAAATCTTCTGGCGTTTTTCGCGTATGAAAAAGCCCGCATTGGAGAAATATTGGATCGTAAGCCCGACAAGGCGTCCATGAACGAGATACTGCAGATGAGTGAAAGTTTTGTCGAGGGCGCTGATTCCATCTCGAAGCATCATGCCTACGATTTCGCGTTTGAAGAGAAGATGTTTATGCAGACCAGATTTCTCGCCCAGAAGATAGAAGAGATACTCAAATATTATATGGCAAGTCAAATAATAAAAGACGATCCGGAATTGATCAGGAAGATGAAAAGATCAGTTTCTCAATTCAGCAAAACACTTAGGGTGATCAATGAATACGAATATGACGACAAAACGATTTCAAAAACAAAAAAGCGTCTTGAAGGGACATGGAGTATTACCAAGAAATATTTTATAAATTCACACCGGATGAATTTACCCCTTGTTATGAATGTGGCGGTTGTTCGAATAGAAAAATTCCTGGACGAGATCGGCATATATCATAGTAAAAATCAGTAAAGGAATTGGGTCTATGCGTTCAAAAATTGTTTTTCTACTTATGTTTGTTCCTTTGCTGTTCATCACAGCAGGTCTTGGCTATCTGACATATTCCGCGTTTATGGACTATCGTTTTGTGCAGATGCAGTCCCGTTATCTTGAAGGAATGAAAGCGCTCAACGGCTTGCTGAACGCTATTCAGGATGAAAAAAGTGTCAGCGCGTTTTATCTCGGCAACAGAGGCGCGCGTGGAAATTCCAACCTCAAAAAGACTCGAGCCCATGTAGATGCCCTGTTGGAAAAACTTGAAAAAAATATGCCGCTGGAGAAGGACGAAAAAGAAAGAATCGGCTCACTCAAAAAAAACCTCTCCTATGTCCGCTCCAGTGTGGACGCCATGAGTGGTGACTACAAAGATGTTTTTGGAAAAGGCTACGGCAAAGAGACGCTTTCGCTTCTGATACATACAGCTTCTCTTCTGGTTGAAAAATTCGAGAGTGGCGAAACAGAGCAGGAAGGCAAAACATATGTCGCTTTCATAAGGAGCCGCTCCGCCCTGAAAAGCGAGCAGGCTTTTTTGAACTACATACTTTTGCGCGGCAAAGCTCTCGATATTCGTTCGATAGTGTTTTGGGAGACCTTGATGGAGGAGGAGATTGATCCCGATTTTCAGGCACTCGATAATCTGACATTGCGTGAAAAACTTATGGCATTGCTCGGCGGCGACGAAAAAACGGCAAAACTCGATTTTATTCGAGGAGAGATCTTCGAAGATGGCGCTAAAGGGAATTTCACACTTACTCCGGAACAATTGGGTAAAGCGTTTTTCCTCCCCGTGGACGCGATAAATCAGGGGGAGTCGTTGCTGCATGAGGAGATGACAAAAAGCCTGCTCAAAAGGCTTGAAAACGATCGTGCTCGTCTAATACAGTACGGAGCCGCTACTCTGTTCTCATTGATGGTGTTGCTTTTCTTCTGGCGGGCTTTGAGCAGTTCTGCGCGGGAGCGTCGCGCCCTGGAGGAGACGCTCCGTGAGATGGTAAGCGATCTGGAGATAGAGCGACAAAACGAGCTTGAAAGTATACTTAAAAGAGGTGATAAAGTTTCGGTCTATCGTTTTCTTGCGGATACGACACGCGAAGCCAGAGAGGCGCGTGCAGAGGCTCTGGAGGCGAGAGAGCAGGCATTCGAAGCCGAAAAGGCCAAAGATCTGTTTCTGGCAAATATGTCGCATGAAATTCGTACACCCTTGAATGGAATCGTCGGTTTTACCCAGTTGCTTGAGTCGACAGAGTTGTCTGATGAACAGAAAAGTTTCGTGGATATCATCAAGGGCAGTTCGGAAAATCTTCTTTCTATCGTCAACAGCATTCTGGATCTTTCTAAAATAAGGGCCGACAAAGTGGAGCTGGAAGAGATATCTTTCAGTCCGATTGAGGTTTTTTCCGATGCCATAGAGCCGCACGAAGTTCATAATGCCGAGAAGAAAATAGCCTATACCGTTTTTATTGATCCTGAACTGCCAGTGGTTATGGGGGATCCGACACGATTGAGGCAGATAATGAACAATTTGATAGGAAATGCCGTCAAATTTACAGATGTGGGAGGAGCGATAGATACCAGGATCGAAAAAGTCGATGAGGACGAGGAGACGATAAAGATCCGTTTCAGCGTCAAAGATACCGGAATAGGTATCACCGAAGAGCAGCAGGAAAAGATATTTGAGGCGTTTTCTCAGGCGGACATCTCCACAACGAGACAGTTTGGCGGTACGGGTTTGGGTTTGACGATCACCAGGGATTTGATTAGTCATATGGGTGGGGAGCTGAAAGTAAAAAGTAAAGTCGGAGTCGGATCGGAGTTTTATTTTGTTTTGACTTTTGCCAAAAAGGGGATCGACGAAAAGTATCGCTCCCGCTTCACCGATCTCGAAGTAAGCTATTTTCTGCCGAGAGGGAGTGTGGAGCGAACTTTTGATGAGAGTATGATCCGATATTTGCGGGCCGCATGCGCCAAAGTGAATATTATCGAATCCATTGAAGACGATCTTGAAGGCAGCAATATATTATTCTGTGATTACTCTCTTGGGGAAGTTCGTGATAATATCGATAGAATTTTGCGTCTTCCGGTCAAGATCGTGTTGAGCGGATACCTCTCTTACAAAGATGAGATAGATTCCAGATTGAGAGAAAATGTAACCGTTCTGTATCGACCTGTGACCTACCCAAAGGTTCTAAAAGCCCTTGAGCAGCTGGGCGGCAAGAGTGTCAGGCAGCAGGAGACGGCTGTTCTGGACGCCGGTCCAGTCTTCGATGGAATGAATATTCTGGTTGCCGAAGACAATCATATAAACCAGAAGTTGATACGGGCACTGCTTGAGAGCCTCGGTGTAGAAGTGACTATCGCCGAAAATGGGAAAAAAGCGCTTGAACTTAGAAGAAACGGAAATTTTGATTTGATCTTGATGGATATTCAGATGCCGGTTATGGGCGGAGTCGAATCAACACAGAAAATTTTGCAGTACGAAAAGGAGAACGCTGCCGCGCATATACCGATTGTCGCTCTGACTGCCAACGCGCTCAGGGGTGACCGCGAAAAATATCTAAAAGCCGGCATGGACGAATATCTCTCCAAGCCCATCGATATAGATAGACTGAAAGAGATATTATCTAGTTTTGCCAAATCCAGCTTCGATAAAAAGAATCTGTCAAAAGAGTACGAAACGGAAACGACCGCAATCAATCCAAGCGACTCGGTGTTTGCGGACGATATCCCGGATACAAAGAGCTCAGTGAGGGATTCAGGAGCCGAAATTGACGAATTTCAGGAGCTATCGCCCGATAAAACGGATCGCGAATGGAATAGACACAAATCCATACCAGTGAACGATGGAACGACAGATGACGAGGAAACAACAGAAAAAGCCGAAATCGCTTTCGAGTCAGAGTATACCCCCAATGAGATATCGGATCGAACATCAGGTGATGAAATTGTGATCGAGAGAGGGGATATCCTGCTATTGACGCGATCGGGTTTAATGTCGAATCTTCATAGAAAATTTTTCACCGTTTCAGATATCAGAATGGAGATTGTGGACAATATTGACGAATTTCTTCATATGGTAGAGAGGAAAATATATCGTTATATGATCATCGATCCTCTGATGTTAAATGAGGAGATCTGTATCGCGCTTGAGGTTCTAAGGGAGCTTGGAACGGAAGTTATGTCCTATAAAGGACTTACGAAAGATCTACTCTGTTTCGAGGCTTTGGATATATATGAATCGGCAGGTGAACTCAGACACTTTTTGAAAACATCCCGATAAGCGCCCGGAGCCGTGCTTCTCGCAGATAAAGAGGGGTGGATATCGCTTTCGCGCCGCCTCCAGGCCACAAAGTAGTCAAAAAACGGCACAATTTGAAATTGTTTTGTCCGGCAAAAAATCCCAACGAGCTGCCAAAATTATCTTTTTAAGTACAGAATAGACAATATATCTATTTTTGCGTTTGCGCAAAAGAACTACACAGCATTACGAAAGAAGTAAAAGTGGCGGACAGGGAGGGATTCGAACCCTCGGTACCCGTTAAGATACGCACCCTTAGCAGGGGTGTGGTTTCAGCCAGCTCACCCACCTGTCCAGGAAGTTATTTTGTGGCGAGATTATAATGCATTTGACTTGAACCGAACCTTAAAAACAACTGCTTACGATAATTTTACGACAACTTTGTTTTTGCCTCTCGCCTTCGCTTCATACAGGGCTTTGTCTGCTCTATACAACAGATTGTCCATGTCATCATCCGGCCTGGAGCAAGAGATTCCGAAACTGCATGTTATATGTTTTGCGGTTTCGAACTTATGTTTATCGATGTCTTTTCGTATCGATTCTATTCTCTTTTTTACATTTTTCAGCGAAGTGCCTCTCATCAGAAGCAAAAACTCTTCCCCTCCCCATCTTGCAAATATATCGTCCTTTCGTATCTTGTTTTTTACCAGATTTACAAACTCCTTCAGAACATTGTCGCCGATTTGATGTCCATATGTGTCGTTGATCATCTTGAAATCATCCAAATCCAGCACGATGAGCGCGAATCTCTCTTTGTTTTTCAGCAGTTTGACGCCCATATCGTTTAGATAGTTTTTGCGGTAGATCCCTGTTAGCGGGTCTATATCCAGCTTGCTCGAAATTTCGTTAATGTTGGTAAGCGTAAAGAGTATATGCGTCTCTTCTATGTTTGAGGCCTGTATAATGAAAGAATCGTTATCTATCCTCATATATCTGTCGGCATCTTTCAAAGTCTCATAGAGCTCTCTGTAATTGTGCAGAGAATCGTCATATAGCTTATAGAACAGAATGCTGTTATCTTTGAGGGCGTCCGGACTGGATATATTGAAATAGTTCAAAAACTGGTCGTTGGCGAATTCTATATTGTCGGTACTGGTGACGAACACCATGGAGTTTTGATTGTTTATGACTTTGTTGAGAGTATTGTACAAAAGCGTGGATTCGTTGCTGTATTGTAAAAGACTCTGTTGACTGATAGTGTTGGCGGTAACATTATGCAGAAGAACTATAGCGGTTTTTGAGTCGCAATATTCAACGGATATATTGACATAGTAATCGTTTTTCTGTACCGTCTCAAGAGAGAACAGGCAATATCTTTTGATAAAAATCTTTTTTATCTCATCTTCGTTGCCTACGAACTCCGGGATATAGTCCAGTACATCATCGCCCTTTTCCGGTTGTCCGCCTAAATATTTTTCTACACCGGTCGAACTCTCCAGAACCCTCAGATTGGTATCGACCAAAATATACTCGAATATATTTTTTGAAAGTATCGCATTGAGCACTATCTGTATATTCCTCATATTAAATATTTCCTTTATAATACCATTTCTTTTGCCAAAGTCTCAAATAGATTACTTACATTCTCATTCTCTTTTGCGGATGTCAGAAATTCTTTATCTGGTAATTTTTCGAGCAATGCCTCTTTTTGTCGCATATTCAACAGATCTACCTTATTGTAGGCCGTGACGAACTTCGCGTCGGGATTGATGGACAAAAAATTATCTATATGGTCATTGATATCGTTTATTGTCTGACCACGACTGATATCGCAAACAAAGATAGCTCCGCTGGCCCCTTTGAAATAGGAGTGAGGTATGCTTTTTGCCGGGGTGGCTCCCTCTATATCCCAGATAAGCATTTCACACTCTATATTGTTTATTGTCAATGTTTTTCTGGATATCTTGACGCCTATGGTAGTGTGATATTTGTCGCTGAATGTGTTGTCTATATATCTCCGTATCAGACTTGTTTTGCCAACGCCGAAATCACCTATTAAGAGTACTTTTTTTCTCAACATTTTATACTCACTCTGTCTCCTCCAGGGTTTTGTTTGTGTCCAGAGCAAATCTCATCTTTATTCTTCTGGACATATTTCTATTTTCGATTCCATCGACAAATACAGGATTTTTACTGCCCATACCTTTTGATATCATGATTTTTTCAACACCATATTTTTGTGATATCGGCAATGAGGCGAGATAGTCTCTGATATTCGACGCTCTTTTGTCCGAAAGCATCAGATTGAGTTCCGGATCCCCTGAACTGTCGGTATATCCCTCTATGATTATCGAGCTTACGGCTTTTTTCCACACTTCGTTACTCAGCAAAGTCGAAATGTATTTTTCGTAATCTTTTTCTATCCGCGATATCTTCCTTTTATTATACTTTGTGCTGTTTAACGCGAAAAGATCTGGTATGTGAAAATCGAGCGATCCGTCATCGTTGTAGTAAGGATTGCCCAAAAAGACTCTTTTCAGGGATGCGAGTATCTCCTCTTTTATGCTTTTTGTGTTGTTGATTTTTTTTGAATCCGGCTTATCCGCGCGTTTTTCTTTTTTAGAATCCTGCTTATCCTTTTTTTTCGAAAGCTGGGTCTGGAGTTGTTCGAGATTTCGCTTCATATTCGTCAGCTCTCCGGAGAGCATGGTGTTTTTCCGTGACAGTTCATCGTAACGGGAATTCAAAATCTCTATTTTGTTTTCAAGCGTCTGTTGGATTTTTTCGAACTTCATAGAGAGTTCGGTACTGTTTTTTTTCAGTTTTTCATAATCCGAATAGATATTTTTGATTTGATTTTCTGTTCTCATAAACTGTATGGGTATCTTTTTTTCGATTTTATTGATCTGTCTGTTGATATCCGCTACAGGCATATGAAGCCTGTTGATGATATTGGTGTAGTTGTGGCGCTTGAGAATCTCTTCTATCTTTTCGTACCGTTTCATATCGGTAATGTATCCATCTATCAGCGCGGTATTTTTGTCGATAATTTTCAATTCAACAGTCGTATCTGTTTTTTCGCGAATCTCTGACACTATCGAGTAGATTATATAGCGATTGTATTGTGTGTAGACAAAATACCCCGCCAGATACAGCATCAATATATAGAATATATATTTCGCGATGTTGAGGCGAGGTTTTCGCTCATATGATCTGGTTATGCTGTATTGCGATAAAAATTCAAGCAGTTCGTTTTCGAGATTTTTTATCTCCTTATCGTTCAGATTGCCGTCAAAATCCTTAAACAGTTTACTGTATTGTTTCAAAACAGAGACAAAAAACTTGTGTATCTCCTGTCTCTGTTCGTAATCCGGTTCTGAATCCATAAACGCTACCATGTATACCGATCCCGCACTTTCGATATATAGCGTAGCGTTGCCGTAACTGAGTATCTGAACCTCAGAGAGACTCTCTTTTTGATCCAGGTTTCGCATCCAGTCGTCAACAAAATCTTTGATAGCGTCGGCCATGGATGCCACCATCGAAGCGTCATCAATCTCTCTATTTTTATCATGGGCTTCCGCTATCAAAAGTCCGGTCTCTTTGTGAATGACAAACAGAGATAAAATACTTGCGTCGCTACTCTCCTCAAGCAGCAGTTCCGCTTCGCTGACTCCGGTAAGTTTGGCTTTGATTTTTCGTTTGTAGCCCTTCAGGGAGAGTCCACTTTCGATCTTTTTGTTTATGTTCTCCATCAACTCTTTTATCGATTGGGTAACATATTTGGAGATCATGCCTCCCATTATGGGGTAGAGAGCGTCTATCATACTATCTTTATTGTTCTCTATCTCCCGCGAAATGGCTGGCGATATTACACTTTGGAGAGCATGTGAAAGCCCGGCTATATCCTTCTCGGAACTTTTTTGAATAACGCTCGCGAGATATTCGGAAAGTATCTCTATAGTCCGCGAGTCTTTTCTGGACAGATTTGACAGCAGCATTTCGTCCAGCAAAGGCGTCACCCTGGCTTTTATGCTCTCGCTGTCAGTCGATTTGAACTCCAGAGAGTCCAGTTTCAACGACAACTGACGCAATCGCTCCAGTTCATCTTCCAGCAGTAGATGTTTAAGCTGCTCCAGCTGGTTTTGATTACTCTTCTGCAGGGCTCTCATCCTTGCTTATGATTTGATTCAGATCGCTTCCCTGGATCTTTACGGCAATATCCAGGAACATTTGCGCCATGAGTTCTCTGGAAAGTTTATTATCCGATAATTTTTCCAGCTCCGATTGCAAAAGGGTTTCAATCTCCCTTTTGGTATCGTCGATATCTTTGGCTAGGTTTTTTTGTTCATCGGCAATATTTTCTTTCAAGATATTCAACTTGGAGGCAAACTCTTCTTTTTGATTCTTTATCTGGATTTTCAACGCCTCTTCCGCGGCCTCTATGATATCTTTGAGCTTATTTCTCTCTTTTTGGGTCCCGGTAGAGAGATTGTCGATTTTTTTATCGAGAGCCTCTATG
>CAZYUW010000013.1:0-12936 GCA_964650685.1 uncultured Nitratifractor sp. | reverse complement strand
CTTGATACCTGTTTCTCTGGAGAGTCGAATGATCTGCTTGTCTATGGCAAGCTGATCTCTGATGCCATGCCTCATCAGTTCCAGATAGAAATCGTCTCCAAAAATCTCTTTGTACTCCAGCGCAACCCTTTTTGCCTCTTCGTACCCCTTCGCGCCAAATTTGAGATTTCTTTCGTTTTCGTTCAGATGCCAGTTGACCTCTCCCTGCAAACATGCCGACGAACAGATCAGCCCTTCGCTGTACTCTCTGAGAAGTTTTTTGTTGATCCTTGGATAATAGTAAAAGCCTTCTATATAAGCCTGGGAGCTCAGATACATCAGATTTTTGTAACCGGTTTCGTTTTTTGCGTAAAGACAGAGATGAAAACGCTGCCTTGTCGATTTGTCACCAAGATCGTCGCTGTTGTGGAGATAGGCTTCAATACCTATAATGGGTTTTATCCCCTCTTTTCGCATCGTATTGTAAAAATCTATCGTGCCGAACATATTGCCGTGATCGGTCATTGCTACCGCATCCATGCCAAGCTCTTTCACCTTTTTTGCGAGAGCTTTTATTTTATTGGCACCATCAAGCAACGAATACTCCGTGTGGAGATGAAGGTGCGCGAAATACGGCTTATTTTCACTGGAGTCCGCAGACATCTATTTCAACCTTTCCAAACATTCTCAGCAGCCTTTCTATGTCTATGACCGAATGAAGCACGACCCTGTCCAAAACAAAGGCCGGAAACACTCGCTATCCACCGAAATTGACAGAATATACCCAACGCCCCCTTGAAATTCTCTTTTATTCATATTTTAATGCGAACTTTCATGTTTTTATCGCGCCATTCACTACAATACCCCACAGACTATCCGCCATTTCGCGCGATGCTCCCCAGGTAGGCGCCCAATCTATCCAAACCCTCCCGCAGATGCTCTTCGTCTCTCGTGTACGAGAAACGAAGATAGCGCTTCATCCTCTCATCGGTGCCGAAATCAATACCGGGGGTAACGGCGACATGGATCTCTGTGAGCAACTTTTCACTGAAATCGAACGAATCGCTCGTATACTTTGAGACATCGCACCAGATATAAAACGCTCCTTCCGGCGGAGTTTCCACACCAAAAAGTTCATTCAATCGTTCATAAACCATATCTCTACGATACCTGTAGGTCTCCCTCACATGCTCGAGATAGTCGTAATCGAAAGCCTCCAGTGCGGCATACTGACTTAGTGTTGACGCGGAAATATACAGATTTTGCGCCACTATTTCGGCACGACGAACAAGGTATTCCGGCAGCACCATCCACCCGATCCTCATCCCTGGCATACAAAAATATTTGGAAAATCCATTGATCACTATATGTTCGTCACTATACTCCAAAGCACTTGGTGCCCGATCATTATAGACCAGCCCATGATAGAGCTCGTCACAAATCAGTCCGATACCATTTTGTGAACAATATTCACTCAATCTTTTCAGTTCGTGATCGCGATAGAGCGTACCAGTCGGATTTGACGGAGAGGATATGTGCAGAGCATCGAACCTCAACTCCATACTCTCCAACAAAGCAGGCGTCATCAGGTATCTCTCCTTCGCACCCACCTCCACCAGCACCGGTTCGGCACCGACCATATACGCAAAATTCCTGTAACACGGATAGGATGGATCTGCGATAGCAACCCTCTTTCCGACATCCAGCAAAAGCTGATAAGCGACCATAAAAGCCACACTGGTACCGGGAGTAATCAGTATCCTGTCGGGATCAACATCGACATCATATTCTCTGGCGTAGTGACGGCTAATCGCCTCTCTCAAGCTGTAGATTCCTTTACTCTCCGTATAGGAAGAAAACATATCGCGATCTATAGCTTTTTTCAGCGCTCTCTTGACGCCAGGAGGCGGTGGGAGATCCGGCTGACCAACTTCGAAATGTATCGTGTCGTCATATTGGCCTGCCGCTTTGACTATATCCATCACCCTGAATGGATTTATTCTGCTGTCCACGATTTGGATCCACCTCCCATATTCGTCTCTGTTTCGTCAGATGATTTCAGCAGTGAAACGATAGTGTGCCGTTCTTCACGCTATCGCTGCTCTCTCTTCCTTCCAGCTGTGCAAGTATCTCAAGAGCGAAACATATAGCGGTTCCCGGCCCCTGAGATGTAATGACCCTGCCATCGACGACAACTTTCTCATCAGCCACTCGATCTGCTGGTCGTATCTGCTCCTCTACACTCGGATAACATGTGTACCTTTCACTCAAAACCCCGGCCACATGTAGAGCGTAGGGTGCCGCGCACATCGCGGCGACCCACTTTCCCTTCCCTGCAAACTCTTTAAGAATCTTCTGGACAAGCTGACTCTCGGCCAATCTGTTCGTGCCTCCCCAGCCCCCCGGCAAGACAATCGCGTCATATTCGTCGACAACAATCAGATCGGCTGGCATATCTGCGCGTATCGTGATACCGTTGGCTCCCAGAACCATATCCGACGCTGCCCCAGCCGCGGACAACGCATCCACTGGATCTTCTGATTTCAGATACACAGTATTGACCTCTACGCCTCCTCTGCGGAGTATATCGATGATCGAGACTGCCTCTATCTCCTCGAAACCTTCCGCCAGCGGAACGACCACTCTAGACATATCGATCCTCCTTCTCTTTAAAATCAAGATCTACATTATATGCATTGCATTTGCGCATCGACGATTATAGCACACTGCCGCTTCCACAATTCTCATCGCTGAAAAGCTCCAGAGACAATATATCATATTGGCAATCCACACGACACGCCTGGAAATATATGAAATGGACAAAGTGAAGTTGTAACGAATCGCGCGATCTCACAATCGACACACTTCCGCAAAAACAGGAAACATATTTCAATTAGTGAAGAAAAAAAGAGGGAAAATAAGCGAAAAGTTCATTTTCCGCAAAGGACCCGAGCGGACCATGATTCTACTTGACCTTTTCCAAATATTTTCCTTCAACGGTATCCACTTTGATCACATCCCCCTCCAGCACATGGAAAGGAACCTGCACTACCGCGCCGCTTTCGAGCGTAGCAGGCTTTTTGCCGCCCTGTGAGTCACCTTTGAAGTTCGGAGGCGTCTGCACTATTTTGAGTTCTACAGTTTGAGGTATCTCTACCGTGATGGGTTTTCCGTTGTGGAACAGAATGTCTGTCTCCATACCATCGATCATAAATTGAAAAACATCTCCGACCTGCTCGTGAGTAAGAGCGATCTGATCGAATGTTTCACTGTCCATAAACTGCAAAAACTCCCCATCGTCATATAGATACTGCATCTTTTTGTGCTGCAGATCGGGCACATCGAACTTGTCTCCAGCGTGAACAGTCTTTTCGATAACTTTACCACTTGCGAGATTTCTTATTTTGATTCTGACGAATGCCGCCCCCTTGCCGGGCTTGACATGCTGAAACTCTATGACCTTATAGGGGTTGCCGTCTATCTCTAGCCTGACACCCTTCTTGATATCTCCCATTCCTATGGTCGCCATTGGCTTCTCCTTGAAAAATTTGCCGTATTATAACCCATCAGGCCTTATCTCGTAATGGAGATATCGCTCTTATCGTGATGCATGGCTATCTCATCATCTATATCCATCGCTTTGGCATTGTCCATCAATACCGGCACAAAAACCAGCGACACAAACACGGCCGCTACCGTACCCGATATCAGCGCAACACCCAGACCGCCAAATATCGGATCACTGGCCAACAATGCAGAGCCAAGTATGATCGCGATGGCCGTCAATAGTATCGGCTTGGCTCTCGTAGCCGAAGCGATCGCTATCGCACGGCGCTTCTGAATGCCATGGGCCTCCATCAGTGATTTAGCGAAATCGATCAACAGCAGCGAATTCCTGGAGCTTATGCCCATAAGCGCGATAAAGCCGATAAGCGAAGTCGCGGTAAGAAAAAATGTATCCCTGGTAACGAGATCAGCGACCCAGTGACCAACTATCACACCTATTATGGAGAGAAAGCTCCCGGCCAGCACAATACCTGCAAGCGTATAGCTTTTGTAGTATATCACAAGCAATAGAAATATCAATACCAGCGCCCCTATAAAGGCGCCCCCAAGGTCTCTGAATGTATCCAGGCTCACTTTCATCTCGCCATCCCAACGCAGCAGATACTTTTCCCCACTCTTCGGATCGGTCAGGTGGAGATCGAACATATATGTAGACATACCTGGCTCTTTTTCCACTTTGTAGCCTTTTTTTGAAAAATACTCTATCATCTTATCTCGCGCTTCCAAAAGAGGATATACCTGAGACTCCTCATCCGTTTCTGCGATGACATTTATCATACGATGCAGATCTTTGTGCATTATCGCAGGCTTGGATGGTACCTTTTTGATCGTTACGACTTCGCTCAGAGGAACCATCATGCCTTTCATGTTCATAAGATTCAGGGTATTGAGCTTGCTTCTGAGCATCTGGAGCTTCGAATCACCGAAACTCTTCGTATCGGGATCCAGTATTAGAAATATCTGAATCTGGTCAGGCTCTTTGGAGGAGTTTTTGTGGGCCACTGCCATACCTTCAAAAGCCAGATAGATGATATTGTTGACCTGCTCTACACTCAAACCGCTTCTTGCTATCTTCTCTTTGTCGGGCACCAGCTCATACTTGTCGTAGATTTCATCCATCATGATATCCACATCGACCAGACGAGGAGTCTGAGAAAGAATTTTCGCTGTCTCCACAGCGAGTTCTCTGAGTTTTTTCAGGTTGTGCCCTGTCACCTCCACTACAATAGAGGCAAGTGTCGGTGGTCCGGCAGGCTGCTCAATGAACTTGACCGCTGTGCCTGGAACTATGGGCTCGCACGCCTTTTTTATCACTGGACGCAGACGACTGACCATCATATAAGAGGTCTCGTCCCGCTCATGTTTGTCTGTAAGATTGACGGCGATTTCAGCGACATTCTCGCTGTTTTTCATACCAGCGCCCTTGACGAGCCCCGCGTAATCCAGAGGGATACCCATGCCGGCATATATCTCCATATCTCTTATTTCGGGTTCGCTTTTGAGGTGATCTATCACACACTGCCCCACTTTGTAGGTCTGCTCTTTGGAGCTGCCACTGGGAGTGTCGATATAGACCGAAAAGGTGTTGTCGCTTTTTCCAGGAAGCATTTTGGCTTTGACTATTTTTGTCGGAAGCATAAGGATCGAAAGGCCCAAGGCAACCAGTGTCAGGAGAATCACCATCGTTTTTCTTGAACGACTGTTCAGGATATGATAAACAAAGGTTTCGAAACGCTTCATCGATGCTTCTCCTTTTCTCCTTTGTGTTTATGGGCTGGTTTTCTGAGCAATTTCAGACTCAAATATGGAGTGAATATATAAGCTACTACCAAAGAGGCCACCAAAGCGACCGGTACATTCAGGGGTATAGGCTTCATGAACGAACCCATCATCCCGCCTACGAAAAGCATGGGTATCATGGTCATGATGATCGCAAGCGTTGCGATATTTGTAGGAGCGCCTATCTCATCGGTGGCTTCGACCAATATCTCTTCCAAACTTTTATCTGAAACATCGTGAGCGTGCAGGTGCCTGTGTATATTCTCGATAACTATGATTGCCGCGTCCACCAACAGTCCCAGAGAGAGCAAAAACGCAAACAGCGTTATCCTGTTTATGGTCTGACCGGATATGAACGCTATAAACAGAGTGATCGCCAAAATAGCCGGCACAGTGAATGTCACTATAGCGGACTCCCTCAAACCCAAAGCGAAGACAAGCATGATCGCTATGATCACAATCGTAATGACTAGATGGTGCACCAGTTCGTTGACGGCATCATCTGCCCTTTTCCCATAGTTTCTCGTTACAATATATCCAAAACCGTATTTTTTCAACTCATCCCTGTACTCCTCCATAACCTTCAGAACATCTTCGGCCACGAATACCGCATTCGTGCCCGCCAGTTTGGATACGCTCAGTGTTATCTGCTCTTTGATTTCCGATAGTCCGGTTTTTTTCAGATCTTTACTATCTCCATTCTCCCTGAATGCCACATAGGCCGTTTTGAAGTTTTGGAAATCTATGCCCCTCTCGACCTTGGCAACATCACGCAAATAGATAGGAGAACCCATATATTGAGCTACAATAATATTTTTGACATCCTCCACACTCTCTATCGCATTTTTCACACCAAAGACCATCAATTTTCCGCCTTTCGTGCGGCCTTTGACATCCGGCACATCGACGGCTATAGACTGGATCGCCTTCATGATCTGCCCCAGAGAGAGATTGTATGCCGTCAGCTTCTCCAGATCGACTTCGACATTGAACTGCGGTTTATGGGCACCCGAAAGTATCGTTTTAGCCACATTTTCTATGGCGTTTATACGATGCTGTAAATGTCTGGTTATCGGAAAGAGTTTTTCATAATCCGCGTGCTGCCCTTTGAGAGGATAGAACGCGAAAGTGAGTATCGGAATATCTATATCTATATCGAAAGGTTTTACCAGAGGCTGCATGACCCCTTTCGGGAGGTGATCCATGTTTTGCATCACTTTGTCATAGAGCTTCAGGTTCGCATCCTCTCTTCTCTCTCCTATCTTGTAAACGACATTTATTATTCCCACATTGTCCAGTGCTATACCATATACATGGTCTACACCTTTTATCTCTCTGATCTTTCTTTCAAGTGGATTGACGATGACATTCTCCACCTCCCGCGGAGAAGCGCCGGGCATGGGTACGATCACTGCTCCACCGGATATGGCTATCTGGGGATCCTCCTCTCTGGGCATCACCTGTAGAGATATGAATCCCAAAATAAGCAGAGATATCCCAAGCACAGATGTCAAAGGGTTTTTCAGAAAACCTGCCGCCAGCTTTCCCGCGACATCCCTGGGTTTGTACGAGATCATCTTCCATCCCCTTCATCTATGCTTATCTTTGCATACATGCCTGGAAAAACGAATTTCCCTCTTTTGTCGAATTCGATCTTGACTCTGAATTTGTGCGTCATTGGATTGGAGCTGGGCACGATCGCACTGATTTTACCTTCGGTATCCAGGCCTATGGAAGGTATGCTGATTTTTACCTTTTTCCCAAGTTTCACATACTTGAAGCTGCTTTCGCTTATTTCGGTCATGATCTTGAGTTTTTTCAGGTCTGTGATGACAAGCGCAGGCATCCCTGGTATCTGCATATCCCCCTCGTTCAGCCTTTTGGCCACAACGACTCCATCGTTCGTAGCTTTGATAGTTAGATATTTATACTGATTTAGTACCATATCTTTTTGCGCTTCGGCCTGCTCTACCTGCTTTTTGGCTATCTTGACCATATCTTTCATATTTTTGGCCGCCAACTCCAGCTGTTCCAGTTCAAACTTGGAGACCATGTCTTTTTCGTACAGTCTCTTGTTTCTCGCCAGATTCAACAAAACATTGTTCAACTGATTTTCGTTCATCTGCAACGCCAGTCGCGCCTGGGAGATCGCCAAATCGACCTGCTTGACTGCGGCTTCTATCTCCTTGGAGTCTATTTCGTAGAGAACCTGTCCTTTTTTGACAATATCCCCTTCGCTAACCTGCATATTTTTCACGAATCCCATAAAGCGGCTCGTGATCATCTTCTGATTATCGGAATTCACCGTTCCACTCAGGTGCAACACTCCACCATTGATTACCGCTACAGTCATCATGAAGATAGCAATGGTCTTTATCATGATCTCCCTCCCATATCGAGAATACTTTGAAGTTCAAATATCTTTTCGCTGCGCTTGTTGGCCACATCGAGAAATTTCAGCAGCACCTCCAGCTCTGTAGCCTGCTTGATCAGGACATCTGTAATGGACGCCAAGCCTATTTTGTACTTCTCTTCGTATGTCCTGTACACTTCGCGTGCCAGTTTCAACTGGGTTCTCTGGCTGGATACATCATAACCCAGACTTCTTATTTCCGTCTGGAGTTTTTTTACCTTCAGGGCTATACCTCTTTTGGCCAGCTCAACCTGACTGGCCACCTTGAGCATATTGACTCTGGCTTTTTCCAGATTTGCCTTGTCTGTACCACCATGAAAAAGATTCCATTTGACCTGCATTCCCACAGTATAGAAATCCTTTTTGCCAAAATCATTCCAAAGCACATTATCCGCGCTGCCATACTCCGCGAATGCTCCTACGACCGGCAAAAAATTCGCCTTTTCCGCCCTTACGGCCATCTCGGATACCTCAAGACCCATTTTCGCCTTCTGGATATCTATACTGAGTCTCTCGATATCCTCTCTTTTGACTTTTGGGGCTCTTACCATCAAATTCACTTTTCTGATTGAAGATACATCCTTGTTGAGCAAAAAAGAGAGAAACTGATACGCCAGTTCGCGATTGAGTCTGGCCTGATTGAGCATACTGTCCACCTGCGACAGCCTGGCCTCTACCTCGAGCACATCCGTCTTTTTGGTGTAGCCTTCCTTTTTCATCTCCATAATTATCTTTTTCAAACGCTTGACATTGTTTCTGATTTTGCTCAGATTGTGTATGAATCTCTCGACAAGAGTTATATCGTAAAAGGCTTTTTTGACTTCGAATATCTTTCTGTTTCTCAACTTTTTCGTATCGAGCCTGCTCATTTCGTAAAGGTGCGCCGTTATCTTTCTGTACTCACTCAGTTTGCCTCCTGTGTAGAGGGGTATCTGATACATAAGCTTGGTCAGAAAGTGGTTGCGTGCGCCTGGGTAGTTCAGATCGTCAGGCGCGGTATCCAACAATCTGTTCTGCATCGCAGGATTTGACATTATGGCTGTAAATGTTGCGAAATTACCGCCTGCCATGCCGAGTGCCTGGCCAACTCCACCCAAAAAATCGCTGAAACCGAAATCTCGGAATGTCGCCTCTCTGCTCTGCAGTTTGAAACCAAACACATTTCCCGCATCGTTGGAGCGCAATCCCGTCAAGACGAGATCAAGAGAACCAAAACTCATTCCTTCGACGGCTATCTGGTCGTACTTTTTCATGGCTTCGTCATATTTGGATATTCTGATCTCGATATTTTCTCTTTCGAGCATATCGATCGCCTGTTTCAGCGAGAGCCCTCTGATACCGCCGGCATGAATATAAACGACACACATCAAAAAGGCCGATAATACAAACCTCATATTATCCTCCATTCTTATGGCTTTTGATAATATCTTCTTATGCGTTTTATTATCAATAAGTTATTCTCATCAAGAATCAATTAATTTTTTATTTTATAACAAGATTATAAAAAGGAGATTAAAACGCCCCGACGGAAGGGACGAAGAGTTGTCAAATCGTGGCGCTCTTCACACTCAAACACGCTTCGAGCGATCCAAGTTCATCAAGAAGCTCTTTGCTTATTTCGCTGTCCACTCTCACTACGGCCAGAGCCTGCCCTTTGGAGTCCCTGCCGAGTCTGAAATCGGATATATTGACATTGTGCTTCGCTATTATATGGCCTACATCACCTATCACTCCCGGTTCGTCATTGTTTTTGAACAACACCAGCTTGCCTTTTGGTTCCAGATCGAGCGCATAACCATCTATATCGACTATTCTCTGGATACTGTCTCCAAATACCGTTCCGCTGATTCTGATATAATCCCCGTTTTGGGTAGTCAACTTTACGGTAATCAGATTTTTGAATCCACTGCTTTCGGAACCGATTTCAGTATTTACCTCAAGATCCCTCTCCCTGGCAACATAGGCTGCATTTACATAGTTTACGCTATCGGCCAGAGACTCGCTCAATACCCCAACGGTAGCAAATGTGGATAGAGACTCGGCGTACTCTCCAATTGGCCCCTCCATAATTATTTTGATAGAACGGGCGGCACTTTTGGTGATCTGGGCACTCATATAGCCGATCTTCTGCGCCAACTCCAGAAACGGAGGCACAAACTCAGGAAGCTCGCTCTCTCTGATCGGCAGATTCAGAGCGTTTGGATAGGAGATGCCCTTCACCGCAGAAATAGCACTTTCAGCGGCCTGTATCGCTATGTTTCTCTGAGACTCTCTGGTATTGGCCCCCAGATGAGGAGTGACGGTAACATTGTTTAGGTCCAGAAGAGGATGATCGGTAGCGGGCTCTTTGTCGAAAACATCTATTCCTGCCATGGCGATCTTGCCGCTTTTTAGGCCGTTATAAAGAGCTTTTTCTTCATAAAGTCCCCCTCTGGCGCAATTGATGAGTATAACGCCGTCTTTCATTTTGTCTATCTCTTTTTGACCTATCATGCCAATTGTCTCTTCGGTTTTGGGAGTATGGATAGTGATGATATCGCACGAAAGTATATCGTCGAAATCGCTTGTATACTCTATATCGAGATCTGTCGCTTTGGAGGGGTCTATATATGGATCGTAAGTAAGCACTTCCATCTCGAACGCTTTCGCTCTTTTGCCCACTCTGGAGCCGATATTGCCAAAACCGATTATGCCCAGTCTTTTGTCTTTGAGTTCTGTTCCGTACCAGTCCTGACGCCTCCAGACGCGATCTATTTTAAGATTGTTGTGCGCGTATGGAAACTGCCTGACACAGGAGAGCATATGGGTCATAGTCAACTCCACGGCTGCTATGGTGTTTGCCGTGGGTATGTTCATCACTATTATACCCTTTTTGGAACAGCCGGAAATATCCACATTGTCAACCCCTACTCCGGCACGAACTATGGCTTTGAGTCTGGATGCCTTTTCGAGAAAAGCCGCGTCCACATCGGTAGAGCTTCTGGTGATGGCCACATCGGCAACAGGTATGAACTCTTCCAGTAGACGATCTTTGGGCTCATCCGCAGCATTTATAAGAATAAGCTCCGGGTCGGCGGTCAGTATATCGAGGCCGCTCTGATGTATATGATCACATACTACAACGGTATGTTTCGACATTTCGATCTCCAATCACTATTTTTTGAGCTTGTCTTTTATGAGATCTCCGAGTGTCATGCTGTCGTCCTGCGCGTTGTTGAGTTGATTGAGCGCTTCACGCTCCTCCTGCCGCTCAAGCCGCCTGACAGATACCCTTATACGGTCGTTCCTTGAGTCTATATGGGTTACGACCCCTTTTATCTCCTGCCCTGCCTCTATCTCGTCGAACTTCAGAGGATGCAAATCTTCAGTTCTGATCAGAGCATCCACATTGTCGTCGAGTGCTATAAAAACTCCAAACTCCTTTTTATCTTTTACAGTACCTGCGACTATATCGCCCACCTTGTGATTCTCGGCAAACTCATCTACAGGAGATTTTTCCAGTGCCTTTCGGCTCAAAGATATTTTGCCGGCATCGGAATCTATTTTGATGATCTTGACCTCCACCTCATCTCCTGCAGAGAAGATATCTTTGCATCTTTTGCTTTTGTCCCACGACGCTTCCTGATTGTGCAGCAACCCCTCTACGCTGTCGATTTTGACGAACGCTCCGAAATCAGTCAATGAAGATATGACACCTTTGACAATATCTCCGGATCTGTATGTTCTGGCGAACTCTTCCATCGGCTTGGGCATCAGGTTTTTCAGGCTGACTCTCAATCGGCGATTATCTTTGTCTATCTCTATCACTTCGACATTGATCTCGTCGCCAACGGACAGGTAATCTTTCGGATGTTTTACATTTTTGTCCCAGGATATCTCAGAGACATGCAAAAAAGCCTCCAAATCCTCACCAAGATCGACAAATACACCATAAGGCTCTATGTTGCTCACTGTGGCTGTTACGGTATCGCCAACCCCCAGAATATCCTCGATATTTTGCCACGGATCAGGATTGGCCTCTTTTACAGAGAGAGAAAGGTGTCTCTTTTTTTTGTCGTAATCGAGCGCGACCACATTCACCTCTTCTCCCTCGCTGAAATATTTGGATGGATTCACGGGACCTTTGTGGGATATCTGGGAATAGTGGACAAGACCGTCTATTCCACCAACATCGACAAACATTCCATAGCTCGTGATCTTTTTGACGATACCCTTTACAGGCTCTTTGGACTCCAGCAATTTGTCAACGATCTCCTGTGTCTTCGCTTTGTCCCTCTCTATAAGCTCTTTTCTGGAGATAACAACGGAACCTTTGTCTTTGTCGACCTTGATTATGACAGCTTTAACTTTTTTGCCTATCGGATCGCTTTTAGCGCTGAGGTATGAAAGGGTTTTTGGCATGAAAAATTCGAGTCCATCACACTCCACGACATAACCGCCTTTGTTCTTTTTGACGACAACCCCGTCGATTATATACTCCTGCTCTTCGTCATATGAGGCTATGAATTCATTCATCGCCTCCCGTTTTTTCGCCAGTTCATACGAAACTATAGGCCTCTCGCCCCTGTTGCCCGTAATGACCACAGGAAGTTTGTCGCCCTCTTTGAAAAGCAAAGCACCCTCATCGTTCCTCAGTTGATCCAGAGATATTATCGCTTCGTTTTTACGGCCGATATCTACAACGGCCTGATTATCGGTTTCATTGATCTTGACTATCGTGCCTTCCGTCAGATCGTTCCCTTTCTCCTCTTTTCTGAACGACTCTTCCAGCATCGCTTCAAAATCAACATCCTCGATTTCGATATCTTCGAACTTCATATACCTATCCTTATCTTAACCTGATTTGCGCCATTATACTATTTTTTATTTAAAAAGATCTCGCCGTATTAACCGAAAGGGAAGGCCTGAAATTTCGTACTCGACAAAGGCTGCCCAATTAATCGCTTCGAGCGTCTGACCGCACAATGTCCTTTATGCGCTCAATAACTCTTTGAACTATCCAGTCCGGAGTCGAGGCGCCGGCGCTGATGCCACAAACATTTTTACCGGCAAACCACTTCTCGTCCACCTCTTCTTCGTTCTCTATCAAATAACTCTCTTCACAATAGTTCTTGCATATAGAGTGAAGCTGCTTGGTATTGGAGGAGTGCTTGCCTCCTATGACTATCATGATATCGGCCTCTTTCGCGAGCTCCGCA
>CAZYUW010000012.1:0-19063 GCA_964650685.1 uncultured Nitratifractor sp. | reverse complement strand
TAGTTAAAAGATTTAGAGATGATTTAAAGGAGTTTTTGAAATGATAACTATTCAAAATGGAACAATGGATGATTTTTTTGAGTCAGCCTTGCAAACTGCCAAAGAGATTGATGAAAATAAAAAAGTAACTCCAAAACATACTATTTGGATGGAGACAGAGGATTTGTTAAAGATCTTAAAACCGCAAAGAACTAAACTTTTACAATACCTTAAAAATAAAACAAAAGTTTATTATAGTGTATTGCTTGACGAATTGAAAAAATCACCATCAAGCTTAAATAAAGATTTAGAACTTTTGTCAAAATATCAGCTTATTGATATTTCAAAAGAACCAAATGCAGGGCATGGTATAAGAAAAGTAATTAAGCCGTTATATACGAGTGAACAATTAGAGTTTAAAGCAATAGTGTAGTGGATAACAAAACAAAGAAGCTAATAAATTACCCTGTACTCCTAACCTTCTTTACTTTCACCTTTTTGGCTGAATTTCAGCACCGTTTCATAGGGGGTCACTATACGAGGAACTAAATTTTCTAATTGATAGCTCTATCTACAAGATAACCGATGACCAATACAGGCAAAATAAAAAGACCGCCAATCCATACACTCGTATAAATCCTGTCGAAAGCAGTTAAGTCAAGACTTATCAGGGCATAGATAAGCCTTAGATCGATATATACGAAATACAAACTAAGAAGCAGCAGCAGAAGAGTTGTCAATGGGTTGTTTTCTTGAAAAGCTGAATGTTGAAAAGATGTCTTTAACGCAAAAAAAATGGCAACAAGCGTGACGAGTGTATCGCTCCAGTGATATTTAATAAAATCGGCGAGACCCAACTTTAGGAAGTAGCCAGTTGCTATCAATAAAAACAAGAGAGAAAAAACAATTTTTGGGAAGGTTAAGAGGTTAAAACGCTTTAATGATTTTTGATATCTCACTATAATATGTCTCGTATTGAGGTGCGAGTATTATAGCTGAAAGAAGATCGAAGAAATCTAAAAGACATTGATCCAAATACAGAAATATCAACAGACACTTTGTGTGTTCTACGGGTTTGGCTATATCGAAAATCACCGCTGAAAGTGGTATAATACGCAATTTCAGGAGGATTGCGCGATGGATTTAGAGTCTCTCGATAAAAAGTATGTTTTGCATTCATATGCCAGAGACTATACCAACTTCAAATACGGTACGGGTGCCAGGCTGTACGATGAACGGGGAGACGAGTATATAGATTTTGCCAGCGGTATCGGTGTCAACAGTGTAGGTCATGCCGACAGCCGGCTTGTCGATGCTGTATGCGAGCAGGCAAGACAGATAATACATATCTCCAATCTGCAGCTGATTGAGCCTCAGGCGAAACTGGCCGAAAGAATAGTTGGTCTGAGCGGTTACGATATGAGATGTTTTTTTGGCAACTCCGGCGCTGAAGCCAATGAGGCCGCTCTGAAGATAGCCAGGAAATACGGCGAGCACAACTTCGAAAACAAGCGCTATAAAGTCATTACACTGAAACACTCTTTTCATGGTCGAACCATAACCACTGTGAAGGCGACCGGGCAGAAAGATATGCACAAGCCGGACTTTTCTCCGTATCCTGAAGGTTTCGCGTATGTGGACAGTATAGAAGACATATACAGCGCCGTGGACGATACGACGGTGGCGGTCATGATGGAGCTCGTGCAGGGCGAGGGCGGCGTTCAACCGTTTGAAACAAAAGAGGTCAGAGAGCTTGCGGAGTTTTTGAAGAAAGAGGGACTTCTACTGATAGTCGACGAGGTGCAGACGGGCGTCTATAGAACCGGAGAGTTTCTGGCGTCGTCTCTGTATGGTATCACTCCCGACATAGTCACTCTGGCGAAAGGACTCGGAGGCGGCCTGCCCATAGGCGTAGCCATGACGACTCTCAAGGATATATTTGCACCGGGGGATCACGGCAGTACATTTGGAGGAAACTACTTGAGTACACGGGCGGCTCTGAGTGTACTGGAGATTCTCGAAGAGGAGTACGATTCGGGCAGACTCGAAACGAGAGTGGAGCGCTTCGAAAAGAGGCTTCGCTCCATACTGGATGGATGGCCGCAGTATTTTACCGATATTGTCGGAATAGGTTTGATGAGAGGTCTCAGAGCGATAGACGGCGATATCCAGAAGAGTGTCCTGGAGAAGTCTTTCAAAAACAGATTGATCCTTCTCAAAGCGGGCAGAAACACGGTCAGATTTTTGCCGCCTTTGACAATAAGCGACAATGAGATAGATGAGGGGTTCGAGCGTCTTGAAAAAGCTTTGCGTTCTATATAGTCTCGTCGTAGCCGTTTTGACGGCCGAGATAACGGATCTGGATAACTTTCTCTCATATGAGAAAAATCTGCTTTTCGATTATCAGATAGAGATCAACGAGCTCAGAAGCGATCTGTTGCGAAAAAGCTGGATCAGCCCCGTGATGATAAACTATCAGGAAAACAGATCCACGCAACCGGTCGTGGGAGAGTACAAAGACAAAGTATTCAGCGTAAGTATAGATCAGCCCATCTTCAAATCCGGCGGTATATTTTTTGCAGTCAAGTATGCCAATGCCGGAGAAAAAGCCAACAGCGCGGAGATCGAGCTGCAAAGACGCCGCATGATAGTGCAGGCCCTGGAGATACTTTTCAATCTCAAAAAGACCAGGCTGCAGATGAGGCAGACCAGACTGCTTGTCAGGAATGACGCTATAGATATACTCAGAAAGAAAGAGCAGTACGAAAATGGTCTCATAGACAGCAGTTTTCTGGATCAGGCCATCATACAGCGAAATCGCGATCAAACGAAACTGCTGGCTCTGGAGCTGAGTGAAGAGAATCTGAAAAACTCTTTCGCTCTATTGAGCGACAAAAATCCCGACACTATCAAGCTGCCCAGGCTGAAGCTGATAGAGAGAGAAGAGTACAGAAGGAAAAACCTCGAACTTTACGGCAAGAGGATGAGAATAGAAGAGAGCAAGTACAACAGTATGATGACGGTATCGAAGTATCTTCCTACCGTCTCCGCGTATGCCGCTTATTACAATACCGATCACTACATGATGGGAATGAGAGACGACTACTCCAATTACGGATTGAGAATATCGGTTCCCATCAGTGTCAACGCACCGCACGATATCGAAGCGAGTCGCGTCGAATATCTCAGAAGCGCCATAGAGCTGCAGGACAATATAAAAAAGAGTGAAAACGAATATGCTCTGGCGCTGAAAACTATCGCGATCATTGAGAAAAAGATCAAGATATCCAAAGCGGATGAAAAGTTGTACAGAGGTCTACTGAAAAGCACCAGAGAGCGAGTGAGAGCCGGAGATAAGACGAAGCTGGATATAGAAGTGATGAGAAACTCGATGCGGATGGCTATACTCGATCAGGAGGTGTATAAGATAGAGCGACAGATCCAGTTGTTGAGACTTTACGAGAAGGTATCGGGGGATGAATTTTAGCCGATATATGAGAGAGTGGCTTTATGGCCGGGACGGATACTACAGTAAGTACCGTTCTATAGGAAAAGAGGGCGATTTTTATACCGCAGTCAGCGCGAGCGGGTTTTTCGGTGCCTCTATAGCCAATCATTTCATGAGATGTCTCAGGGATACAGGGGTAACGGATGATATCTGGCTGATAGAGATAGGCGCTCACAGGGGTTATCTGCTGGCGGACATGATCGAGTGGATATATTCGTGTGATCCGGAGCTGGTATCGAAAGTGAATTTTGCCACAATAGAGCGTCACGAGGATCTCAGAAAGGTTCAAACGGACTATTTCTACGAAAGATTCGGTAACGATATCAGACTCGTACAGTTCGCTTCATTGGAAGAGATAGATGTTTCATACGCGTTTTTCGTATCCAACGAGATATTGGATGCTTTCGAATGTGAACTCTACAATATGGGTAAGCAGGCAATAGTGATGAATGGAGAGATAGAGTGGATCGATGCCGAAAAAGCCCTTGTGAATTTCGCGGAAAAGTATGGGATCCAAAGGGGTGAAATCGCCGTGGGATATGAAGAGTTTGCCGAAAAGATAAGCAAAAGCGCGGATAGATTCGATTTCGTTACATTCGATTATGGCGAGAAGTATCCAAGGAACGATTTTTCGATCAGGATCTACAGGGATCACCGCACATATCCTCTTTTTGACGAGGAGGTGGATCTAAGTGGGATGTTCAAAACAAGCGATATCACCTACGATGTCAACTTCGCCCACGCGATAGACGCTTTCGTATCAGCGGGCGCTTCCGTTCAGGCGTACGAAACCCAGGCGAGAGCTCTGGTGCGTTTCGGTATCATAGATATACTGGAGCAATACATGAAGGTGGCCGACAATACCCAGTATGCCTATCAGAGCGAAAGGGTCAAGACGCTGCTGGCTCCGACTATCATGGGAGACAGGTTCAAACTTCTGCATACAGCTTGTCGATAAGAGATTATTTGTGTACTCTCTCCATTATCGCGCATCGTCTGATAGCGGCCTCTTCGCTGCCGAAACGCTGAGCGTATTCGTTGAACTTGGCCTGTCCGATCAGTGAGATGCACCTGCTTCTGTCCATTGGAGGTTTTGCGGAAGACTCAGGTTTGGAGACGGTAGGTCGAATGTCGGTGGTGGTTATCTGCTCGTCCGATGTGGTAGCTCCGCTTACTGTAATGTCGTTGTCGTTTTTTGCCAGAGCGTTGTTTTTAAGTGTGCTTTGTGGGCCCAGCAGTTCGGGGTCTTTCTGTTTGGAGTCCAGGCTGTATGGTTCCGGTCTGAGTTTATAGTTCTCCTCTATCGCTCTCGTATCGTCCCACATCCGACCGCTCGTTTTGTTTTGGTCGGGTATTTCCGGCAGCTTTGGTCTGGGTATGGGCAAACATCCCGATACAGCGAGAGCTATAGTAATTGCGGCCGCAGTGCTTTTGATACTTTTCATGCTGACAACTCCAATCGTTTTATATAACCCAAAAATATATTCTACTTTTAATATATCTGTTTTAATTCGAATTTCCGATAAGATTCATTACCAATCTCTCTGCTTAGTCCACAATTGTTTCGTTGTTGGTATGACAAGGCAGAATATACGATAAAACGAATCGCGACCATTTTACTTTACTTTACTTGAATATCTGATAAAATGCTTATAAGAGCATCGGTTGTGTTATAGCGAGAAGGAGATATACGATCATATGATACCTCATAAAGAGATTGAGCGCAGATATCTGTTTAAACCCATTGCAATAGAGGGTCTTCGCGATTTGTGTGCCGATAGCTGGAGAGAGGAAAAAATATCACAATACTATCTGAAAGCGCGTGAAGACGGCGCAGGAGAGAGATACAGGAAAAAAGGCGACAGATATTGGCACACAATCAAGAGAGGCGAAGGAATGGTGCGGCTCGAAGAGGAGGAGCTGGTAACCGAAGATGAGTTTCTTGAGCATAAAAAGGATGCGAATGGTATTACAATAGAGAAGTTCAGGTACACATTCGATCTCGAGGATACGCGTTTTGAGCTTGATAGATTTCTGGACGATCTGCATGGTTTGTGGATATTGGAGGTCGAATTCAATGGGATCGAGGAAGCCAGTATGTTTTCACTACCTGAAATTTTTCGTCCAGTCGTCATTGCAGAGGTTACAGCAGACAGCAGATTTTCCAACGCCAATTTGAGTTCGATCGGTACCGTACCGTCCGTAAATGATTCTGTTCTGTCAGGTAGACTCGACGAGAACAATGCATATCTTCTTAGTACCAGGAGAGTTCTGGGATTCTGGATGGGTCATCATGGTGAGAGAGCCGCGTCATCGGTAAGCAGTGATGCTTTCAGGAGTGATTTCGAAATGCTGCACGATGCGCGGACTTCCATCAGGAGGATACTCAGCTATCTGGAGCTTTTTCAATCGTATTTCGATAGTGAGTGGGCGTCGAATCTCAGAGGCAGGATCAAAAGATTCATGAGCGGCAGTGGCAAGATCAGGGATGTGGATGTTATGCTGGAGGCTCTCGATAACTATGGCACTGGACTTCCTGGCAAATTGAAAAAGCAACTAAAGAAACTGAAAAAACGCATACGCCGAGAGAGAAAAGAAAAACTCGCAAAGTTTCACGAGAGCATAATGCATGCGAAAGATCTCGTAGATGTCGAACCGATTTTCAACGAAAACGCCACAGTTCCCCTGTATATCGTTTTGCCAGGAATACTCGATAGATATCTGGATACTCTTTTTGCCAGAATTTCAGAAATAGACAAAAAGAGCCCTGACAAGCACTATCATAAAATGCGTATACTCATAAAGAGATTGAGATATCTGGTGGAGATGAGTAGAGTCTATATCGAAAGTTCTAAATATGAAAAGATATACGACTATCTCGTAGAGACCCAGACCGCATTGGGCGAGTTTCACGATCTATGCCTGCAAAGAAAAAAGATAAAAGGGATACTCGAAAGCGAAAAGCGCAAAAAGAGAGGTGTGATGTCGGATCTGCTGAAGAGTCTTGAAACGAAGATGAAAAAAAGAGCCAAAAAAATGAAAAGATACATCAGGCTCCTTTTGTCCGAGATAGAAAAGAACGACAAAGAGTTCAGAAATATATATATTCGTGAGTTGTCATATGGTAAATAGCGAGATAGTATTGAAGGTCAATGGCGAGAGTCGCAGGTTTTCCACCGGCACGACTCTGGAGAAAGTGATAGAGAGTTTCGGTGTGAAGGAAAAAGTTATGGCCGCAGCCGTCAATATGGAGATAGTCAAAAAAGATAAATGGGGTGAATTCGAGCTCAAAGATGGAGACAGAGTGGAGCTTTTGAACTTCGTTGGCGGTGGATAGAGTTTCGTCATCCGATTTTTTTGTTGTATCGCCTCGCTTTGGGTGCGATCGATCTGCTCTTTTTCAAAAATATATACAACGATTTTTTCTCTCGCCAGCCAAGATCGTAGGATATTCTGGAAAGATAATCCAGTAGTTCCTTTTCGGTGATATTGCCATTGTGAGCGGCTTTTTTGAGATAATAGACAGGAATTTTATGTTTTCGTTTCGAAAACTCTTTGGCCAGTTTGCTGATCAGGCGTTTTTTTTCGTTGTAGCACAATCTGGCGAAAACGAACGGCAATTTGGTGCTCTTTTTCCACTCTGCCGCGAGATCGAGACTCTTTCGATCTTGACGCTTCAGCGTCAAAGCTTTGTCTCCTATGATGACCTCTCCTTCGAGATCCAGGACTCTGGCGAGAATATTGGATGTCGCCGACTCTCTGTCGTCGACTTTTTTACCTGGTATCAGAATGACACTGAGCACTTCGCCATCAGCCACTATACCCAGATCCATACATGAACTTTTTCTGGTTGTCACACTGGATATGAAGGCCGCATCGATTTTATGTTTATGGAAAAGAGAGTTCATTTCGCTTGGGGTGCTACGCTTCCATATCATGGCCTGTTTCGCTCTGGTGTTTTTGAGTTTTTGCTTCATGAATATTTGAAATGGAAGTAGGTTCAAATAGTTTATGGATCCAAAAAGCACACTCCGCTCCTGATTCGCTTTTCGTCTCCAGGGAAGACGAAGACTGCGAAATAAATTAAGGGCAATTATATCTAAGTGCAACTATAATCATCCTACTTTTTCAATCAAGGATTTAGGGATGGTAAAAGTGGAGTTTCTGGGCCCCATAGACAAAGAGCCTATGGAGATGGATATATCGTCGCTGAAAGAGTTGGCGAAAATACTGAATGAGGACACTGAGATGAAAAAGTGGCTCGACAACTGTGCCGTAGCCGTTAACGACAGATTGATAGAGGGGCACGATGTGCAATTGAAATCGGGAGATACTGTATCCATTCTCCCTCCTGTATGTGGAGGGTGATATGGAGCTCTACAATTCGCCATTGCATGTAAAGGAGATTTTTGGTCGCTGGCTTTCACAGGAGAGAAACAGTGGTTTTGGAGCATATATACCGTTCGTGGGAATCGTCCGTGAAGAGCATGGCATAGAAGCGCTCAGTTTCGACATATACGAACCTGTTCTCAGGAACTGGTTTCAAGCGTGGGAAGCCAAAGCGGCACAAGATGGTGCAGTGGTGAAAATGGCCCATGCAATAGGTGATGTTCCGATAGGGAGTACATCCTATATGTCTGCCGTATTTTCCAAGGGCAGAAAAGTGGCTCTGGCTCTTATAGAGGATTTTGTAGAGGATTTCAAAGCGAGTGCTCCAATCTGGAAGTACGATGTCATCGATGGCAAAAGGATCTATGCCCGCGAAAGAAGCATGCCGATGAGGGGAGCGGGGATTTTGAAAGATATCGATGAAGGGATCCAAGCGAAATGAAAAGTTCTTTTATAGGATTTGAAGAATCGGTATCCATTATGGAGTCTCAACAGATATTTCACAGAAAAACACACAAGCGCTACTTAATGGATGCACTGGGTTATGTTTTGGCAGAGGATATCGTAGCCGATCACGACTCCCCGGAGGCCCCTACGGCGGCTATGGATGGATACGCGATCCGATGGGAGGATCAGGAGAACGGTTTTTTGGTGACGACAGGCGTAAATCCGGCCGGTTCTTCTGATATCGGCAGTCTTAAAAAAGGAGAGGCAATAAAGACATTTACCGGTTCTTTGATGCCAGAAGGCAGTGATACGCTGATTCCCATAGAGAATGTCGTGAGCGAAAATGGCGGTATTCGTATCGAAAAAGCGGTCGAACGGGGGTATTCGGTTAGAGAGGCTGGAGAAAATTACGCCAAAAATGAAACACTCATCAGCGATGGAACGCCGATAGATTTCGCAGAGGCCGGAGTGCTTGCCGGATTGAATAGAGTGCATGTGGAGGTATATACCAGGCCTGTGGTATCTGTACTCTCGACTGGAACCGAACTGCTGGAGCTGGGAGATGCTCCCGGTCATCCGGGGCAAATAAGAAGTACGAACAACTATACGATAGAGGCGATCGTAAAAAAATATGGGGGTAACGCAGTATCGCTCAGGCCAGTAGGGGACAGCAAAGAGAAAATCGCCCAGGCTGTTCAAAATGCCTGGATACAGTCCGATATCGTCGTTACAACCGGTGGAGTCAGTGTAGGGGATTACGACTTCGTGAAAGAGGTTATAGCGGAGCTCGATGCAGAGCTTCTCTTCAAAGGGGTTCGCATCAAGCCGGGACAGCACATCATGGTTGCGAGAAAAGGTGATCGTTTCATAATCGGTCTGCCAGGTTTCGCCTACTCGTCGACCGTAACCGCGCTGCTCTATGTGGTTCCTCTGATAGCCAGGTTCCAAAACAGACCAAACCCACTGAGATATATCAGGGCCACGATGAAGGATGGATACAGCAGGCGCGCGAAAAACAAAGCGGAGTTCAGTGCCTGCAATGTCTATATGGAAAATGGTCGTTACTTTGCCGATATGGCTGGAAAAAGATCCGGTACGAGCGCCATTATGACAAATATGCTCGATGGCGCGGGTCTGCTTTTTGTCAAAGAAGGTTCTGGGGATATAGAAAAAGGAGATATTGTCGATATATTATTACCTTGATATAACTCGTGCTTTGTATATGGCCGCATCGATCAGGTTGATATAGATAGAATTATACCAGATGGTTATATTGGCTTTTCAAAAACCGATTTTCAAGTCATCACTCCGTTGATTAACACCTTTTTGGATATAATCTATATCAAATTTAAACAGAAACTTTCGAGTTGACAGAACAATAAGAGCTGGAGATTTGCGAATGACAGAATATGGTGCTGATAATATCAAGGTCCTCAAGGGGCTGGAGGCGGTCAGAAAGAGACCTGGTATGTATATAGGCGATACATCGATCAAGGGCCTTCATCATCTGATATACGAAGTGGTGGATAACTCTATCGACGAAGCTATGGCCGGTTACTGCAGTAAAATAAAAATAGCTTTGACACAGGACGGATCGGCGATCATAGAAGATAACGGGCGGGGTATTCCAGTGGCGGAGCACCCTTCGGAGAAGATTCCCGCGGCTACAGTCGTGCTTACGATGCTGCACGCGGGAGGAAAGTTCGACAAAGACACCTATAAAGTTTCCGGTGGTCTGCATGGTGTCGGTGTATCGGTAGTGAACGCTCTTTCGGAAAAGCTGCATATGACTATATATAGAGATGGTCGAGTCTATGAACAGTGGTTTGAAAAAGGGATTCCCTCAACTCCTCTGGAGATAACGGGCAAAAGCAGAAAAACGGGCACCATGATAGAGTTTTGGCCAGACCACGAAATATTTACCGAAACTATCGAATTTAAAGACGAAATTCTGTCAAAAAGGTTCAAAGAGCTCGCGTATCTGAACCCGAGAATCACCATAGAGTTTACCGATGAGAGGGTAGATAAAAAAGAGAGTTATCATTTCGAAGGGGGCATCAGGCAGTTCGTGGAGGATATGCACACCAAAGACGCTCTTTCGACGGCTCAGCTTTTCGAGGGCAAGGCTGACGATATCGAGATGGATATCTCGTTTTTGTATCAAAATGCCGACAGCGACAAGGTAATAAGTTTTGTCAACAATATCAAAACGGCCGATGGAGGAACTCACGAAGCCGGTTTTCGTGCCGGCTTGACACGCGCTATCTCCAACTATATCAGCAAAAACGCCAATGCCAAAGAGCGCAATACCAAAATAAGCGGTGATGACACCAAAGAGGGTCTGGTGGCGATCGTGTCGGTAAGGGTGCCTGAGCCACAGTTCGAAGGGCAGACTAAAGGCAAACTGGGCAGTAGCTATGTGCGACCTCTGGTGCAGAAGTTTACCTATGAAAGGGTCAACAAATATCTCGAAGAGAATCCCATAGAGGCAAAGGCTATTATGGCTCATGTTCTGCTTGCCGCCAAGGGAAGAGAGGCCGCCAAGAGGGCCAAGGATCTCGTTAAACGCAAAGATTCGATGAATGTAGGGACTCTGCCGGGCAAACTGGCCGATTGCCAGAGCAAAGATCCTTCGATAAGCGAGCTCTATCTCGTGGAGGGTGACTCTGCCGGCGGTTCTGCGAAGCAAGGCAGAGACAGAGTCTTTCAGGCCATCTTACCTCTGAAAGGAAAGATCCTCAATGTCGAAAAAGCGCGACTGGAAAAGATTCTAAAATCCGACGAGATCAAAAACATGATAACCGCTCTCGGATGCGGTATAGGAGACGAGTTCGACTCATCCAGGCTGAGATACCACAAGATAATCATAATGACTGACGCCGATGTCGATGGAAGTCACATACAGACACTTCTTATGACATTCTTTTTCCGATTTTTGCGTCCAGTTATAGAGGAGGGCTATTTGTATCTCGCTCAGCCGCCACTGTACAGATACAAAAAAGGAAAAAACGAAGTATATCTCAAAGACGACAAAGCGTTGAACGACTTTCTGATAAGCAACGGTATAGATATCGTGGAGTCCAAAACTATGGGCAAAGAGGACTTGATAGATCTCTTCAAGCTCGTCGCATACTACAAGATGACACTCAAAGAGATCGACAAGCGTTTCTCCCTCTCTACGGTGGTCAGATATATGATAGAGAATCCGGATATTGTCGGCAAGAGCAACAAAGAGCTCGCAAAATCCCTGGAAAAATACATAAAAGAGTTGGGATATAACATACTGAACAAAAATATAGGCGAAGAGAAACTGCACTACTATGTCCAGACAAACGATGGGCTGGAGGAGTTGGTGGTGGATGACAATCTATTTACAAACCCACATTACAACGAGGCGTTGTATATATACGAGAAGATAAAAGAGCATCTGAGCGAGGAGTTCGAACAAAAAGATCTCCTTGAGACACTGGAGTCGATAGAGAGCAATGCCAGAAAAGGTGCCTATATCCAAAGATACAAAGGTCTTGGAGAGATGAATCCTGATCAGCTTTGGGAGACAACCATGGATCCAGAAAACAGGAGGCTTTTGCAGATCACGATAGACGATATGGAGCGTGCCAGTGAAACATTCACTCTGTTTATGGGTGATGAGGTGGAGCCACGGAGAAACTATATAGAAACACACGCCAAAGATGTAAAACATCTGGATGTATAGATATAGATGTATAAAAGGATAAAGTAATGATGCTGGAATCGGTGAAGGAAGAAAGGTCGAGGCATTTCAAGCTCGCATTGCGGGTAGGCATACCGTTACTGCTGCTCGTACTGCTGCTCTCCTACGCGGTTTTTTTCAATGAGGATGTACCGGCTCTTTCACCGAGAAATCTTTCAATACTGGCCGCTCTGATATTTGTGACAATTTATTTTATATATTTTACTTTGGAACTGGGGCGCAAAGAGACGCTGCTCGATCAGATTACCGAAGGGTACAACTTCGGCGCGTTTATTAGCAGAGTGAAAAAGATGAAATCAAAAACACTCGCCGTAATACAGATAGGAAACCTTTTTACCATCAACGAAAATTATGGAGTGCGCTTCACGGATAAGATTTTGCAAACGCTGGTAGTCAAACTGCATACGGAAATGCTCAGCAAACTGGATGGCAAAACCGGATGTCTTGGCAGAAAGCATGGAGCGGAATTTCTTATCGCCGTCGATGTATCAGCGGTAGAGCTTGAAGAGGCTCTCAAGAAGTTTGTGGAAGCAAATTCTACTATGAACGGTGTGGATGTGGAGTTTAGTTTTGCCGTAGTCGAAAACAATGACCATATGGAACCAGAGATGGTTGTCAATCAGTTGAGGGATGTCATAGTAAGCGGAAAAAACAAAAACATAAACGGAACGAACAGCAATATGAGCAAAGGCATCATTGTTGATGCCAAGAGATACTCCAGCGAAGAGAGTAGAGTGCTCGAGGCGCTTGAGGATGAGCTGGTATATTTCACATTCAGGCCTCTGTTGAATCTCAAAACCGATGGTGTAGATATATATGAAATTGCTGTTAAACTAAAAGGCAGTGACGGTAAAGAGATAGCTCCCAGAGATTTCCTCCCTATCATAAACAGACACGGTTTTGGAGTACAATATGATAAATTCATATTTACCCATGTCGTTCAAGTTGCCAAACTTATAGACAGCAATGTATCTCTCAGTTTCAATCTTTCACCTTTTTCGATGAGACAAAATGAGTTCAGGCAAAGCATTGTTTCTGTTCTAAAAGAGTCAGGAGTGGCTCCGGAAAGACTCATTATAGAGCTTTACGAGAAACGAACCCACCACAGGCTTGGTGATTATCTGAAGATTCTCACCCAGTTAAAGAGTGACGGATTGCGTTTTTGTCTAGATAACTTTGGATCAAGTAACGCCTCCATGGAGTATATAAGGCACTTTCCATTCGACATGATACATTTTGACAGAGACTATATAAGAAACCTCGACGATGAGAAAAATTTTTCAATTTTGGGTTCTCTGGTAGAGATGGCGCATGGATTGGGCGTAAAAACTGCCGCCAAGTGGGTCGACAACCAAAACAGTGTCGGAAAACTCAGAGATATAGGAGTTGACTATATACAGGGGTATGCGGCAGGCAGAGTCGTAAATGAAAATCAACTGATAGAAAACTTCAATCCTGTCGGAGATTAGGAAGCGATGAAATATGGAGAGAAGGAGATAAAAGAGTTTTCCATAGATGACGAGGAGAACTTCTGGCCAAACAAACATGAAGGAAACTACAATATCAACATAGAGTTGCCGGAGTTTATGTGTAGATGCCCCCGTTCAGGTTATCCGGATTTCGCGACAATAAAGATAGAATATATTCCGGAGGAAAAAGTCATTGAATTGAAAGCTCTAAAGCTCTATATAAACAGCTTTATGGAGAGATATATATCGCACGAGGATGCGGCTAACGAGATATATGACACACTTTTTGAAAAGCTCAAACCCAGAAGCCTGAAGCTGACAGCCGATTTCAATCCCAGAGGAAATGTCCATACGATTATAGAGATCGACAGCGAGAAAAGATAGCGCTTCATTGTTCCGTGCTTCGTGGCATATGGGACCGAAGAAGCTCCCCTGGAATATGGATCTCATGTATTGTTCTCTTTTTGATGTGTAACTCCCGGGGAGATATTTTTGTTTTCGCAAAACACAATATGGTTATGTTTGGTAATTTCAAAATGAAATTTCTTATAGAATTATATAAAAATCGAGATATTTAAGTATCTATACGCTATATTTATAGAAAAAATATAGCGAATTGAAATATGATTGATTTTTCCGAAGTGATAGAGAAACTGAAGGATATCGTTTCCCAAAGCAGGATTGGAGCCCGTGTCTACGACAAAGATGTGGCTGCCGAGCTGGGTATATCTCAGGCAGCTTTCGCCACAATGAAAAAGCGAAACTCTATACCGTATAGAGAGATATTGGAATTTTGCGCGAGGAGAAAGATAAGCATAAACTGGCTATTTTTCGATCAACCTGCCGAAATGCTGCTTGAAGAGACAGGGAAGTTTTTCAGGATCAAATATTTTGCCCAGTTGAGAGCCAGCGCGGGAGGAGGAGCCGAGGTTTTCGACGAAAATTTCAAATACATAAGTGTGGATCGGGATATACTTGTAGAGATCGTAGGTAGTGTTGATGAAAAAAATATAGAAGCCATCAGGGTTGAGGGCGAGTCTATGGAACCTACTCTAAAAAGCGGTTCCATAGTTTTTATTGACAGATCCGGAACTTATACATCTAAAGACGGTATATATGTGGTCTCTTCTACAGGTGGGCTGTTCGTGAAACGGCTGAGGGTACGAGCGGACGGTTTTGTAGAGTTGATATCCGACAACACTTTATATGAAAACGAAATAGTGTCACCGGAAGAGATCTCGATAGTCGGCAAAGTCGTGGGAAGCATGGAGTCTATATAGTTTTATTTTTTTCTTCGATGACGATGATCGCGACAGCTATCGCGAAATTGCCGTCGTGGCTGATGGAGATAGAGCTTTCGGAGATATCGAATCTATCTACAACATTTTTTGTGAATTTAACGAGTGGAGCTCCATCCGGGCTTTTTTCTATAGATATATCGTGGAAAGTCAGTTTCGACCCTATGCCACATCCGAGAGCTTTCGATAGAGCCTCTTTGGCCGCCCAGTATCCAGCCGCGCTTTCCGCTTTTTTGGCATATGTTATCTCTTTTTCGGACATGAAGCGTCTCAAAAATCTGTCTCCATGTTTTTGTATAGAGGACTCTATCCTGTCGATCCGGACAATATCTGTTCCGATCTTTGTCATTGATGTTCTCCTTCCGGGTCTTGTTCTGTTTCGAATATGCCAATTTTCGAATATATTGTACAATAAGCGGATATATTTTCGTATATCCAGATAGTTCAGGAGAGTTCGTGAAAAAAGGCGTCACCATTTTTCTGGTCGTCGCGGTATCGGTTGTTTCGATACTCTTTTTGCAAAAGAAAGAGAACGGGACGAGGATTTGGATCGCGAATGGAGAGAAGGATACGACGAAACAAGTGGCCAGCAAAAAAGATCGCGTAGGTACAACTTTTCGAAAGAGAGAAATAGACGCACCCAAAGTCGGAAGGGCGCATACTGATGGCAAAAATAGAGTCGAAAAAAAGAGCGATTTAGCGAACGGGAAGTACATCGGGAATATTTCGATGGAATCTGAACTGATGCGTATTGGTTACGGATCGGACATATTTGAAAGATTGCCGGGAGATTTGCGGATGAGAGAGCTGACACTGAAAGAGAGTCTTGAAGCGATAGGAGGCAGAGTCGGTGATCCAGTATTTATCAGGATTTTCAAAAAAGAGTCTGTTTTGGAGCTATGGATGAAAAGAGGTGCCAAATACAGATTGCTAAAAAGCTATCCCATTTGCAAATACTCCGGAGAGTTGGGGCCGAAACTAAAAGAGGGTGACGGTCAGAGCCCTGAAGGGTTTTACAGGGTATACAGAAGCAGCCTCAATCCTGAGAGCCGTTTTCATTTGTCATTCAACCTTGGGTATCCGAACAGTTACGACAGGCAGCACGGTCGAAGCGGAAGCTACCTGATGGTTCATGGCAACTGCGTTTCTATTGGGTGCTACGCCATGACCGACGAAAAGATCGAAGAGATATACAAAGTTGTCGAAGGTGCGTTGAAGCGCGGTCAGTCGTTTGTCAGCGTCCATATATTTCCTTTCAGGATGAGCGTCTGGAATATGAACGAAAACATCCATAACAGATGGTATGATTTCTGGCAAAACCTCAAGGAGGGGTACGACTATTTCGAAAAGTATCACATACCACCCGATATAACCGCCAAAAACGGCAGATATATCATAAAAACAGATTGACAGTAGAGATCTCTACACAAACATCCACTCGACTATTTTGCCCACATCTTCCGCGATATAACACTCAATATCGCTTTTTTCGGCGGGGATTATGGGAAGTATACACTTTTTGAAGCCCTGTGTTTCGAGCTCTTTGAGGCGCTGCTGGAGAGACGGTATGCTTCTGATTTCGCCGGTGAGACTCACCTCTCCCAAAAAAGCGGTTTTATTGCTCAGCTCTCTGTCTCTGTAGCTGCTGAGAATCGCCGCTATGACAGCCAGATCGGCGGCTGTTTCAGTTATCCGTATACCGCCGCTGACATTGACGAATACATCGTATGTCCCCAGAGGTAGATCGAGCTTTTTCTCGAGCAGTGCCAGCAGCATGGTCAGGCGGCTGTTGTCGTATCCTGTGCAACTCCTTTTCGGGTGTCCGTACGATTCCGCGACAAGTGCCTGTATCTCAATGACTATCGGACGGCTTCCCTCCATGACGATCGTTAGAGCCGAACCGGCATGTAGTTTGCTTTTGTCGAAGAATTTTCCCGCGAAACTGGTCGCATCCTCCAGGCCGTTTTTTGTCATTTCGAAGATTCCAACTTCGTTAGTGGATCCGAAACGGTTCTTGAAGCCCCTCAGAAGTCTCAGTTCGGAACCGGAATCGCCTTCGAAATACAGTACGGTATCCACCATATGCTCCAACACTCTCGGTCCGGCTATGGAGCCTTCTTTGGTTATATGACCGATTATAAATATGGGGATCTGCCTGGATTTGGCCAGTCTCATCAATTCGAAGGTGATCGTTCTTACCTGTGTTACCGATCCGGGGGCGGAAGGTATTTCGGACGAATAGAGGGTTTGGATGGAATCTATGACTATGAAACCATATTCGGTCGCTCTTATCTCCATCATGACATTTTCCAGATTGATTTCGCTCAGTAGATAGAGTTCGTCGTGATTGGACTGTAGTCGATTGGCCCGCAGCTTTATCTGTCCGGCCGACTCCTCTCCGGATACATACAGTACACTGCTTCCCGATCTGGCCAGATTGCCGGCGATTTTCAGCAGAAGTGTCGATTTGCCGATTCCGGGAGCTCCCCCTATCAGTGTAAGCGAGCCGGGTACAATCCCTCCGCCCAGCACCAGATCCAGCTCACGGCTGCCAGATGGAGATCTCTCGATATTCTCTTCACCTATCTGTGTGATCGGTAACGCTTTGGGCGTGGTAGTGGCGCCATTCGTAGTTGTACCGGATGTATCTTTGAGAAACTTTATCTGTTCTGCACTTAGTTCGATCATGCTGTCCCACTCTCCGCAAGATGGGCATTTTCCCATCCATCCAGGAGACTGGAAGCCGCAGGCCTGGCATTCGAAAAGACTCTTTTTCCTGGCCACTCGACAGACTCCTTTTATTGTTTCGGCTCTTTTTTAAAAGCGCCGGTATCTCGAGGTATTTCTTTGATATGTATATGTAGGATCGATACTACAGAAAAACCTCGTCCAGTATAGCGTTGACATAATCGTTGGCTTTGAACTCCGCAAGATCTTCACACTTCTCTCCGACTCCTACGAAATAGATAGGCATTTTCAGGGTGTCCGCTATCGTTAATATGGCTCCGCCTTTGGCGGTTCCATCCAGTTTGGTAATGATGACCCCGTCTATTCCTGCTATATCGTCGAAACTTTTCGCCTGTTCGACAGTAGAGCTTCCCTGCGTGCCGTCCAGCACCAGCAGCTTCCGATGTGGGGCTCCACTCATGGCTTTGTCGGCTACTCTGACCATCTTTTTGAGCTCTTCGGCGAGATTTGTCTGAGTATGCAGCCGACCCGCCGTATCTATGATAACTCTGTCCATCTGTTTTGATATAGCGGATTGTATGGTATCGAATACTACAGCGGACGGATCGTGCCCCTGTCTGGTCGATACGATTGGAATATCCAGTTTTTCTGCCCATCTGGATAGCTGTTCAATGGCCGCTGCACGAAATGTGTCTCCGGCTCCGAGCATCACTCTTTTGCCTTCTTGTTTGTATCTGTACGCGAGTTTGGCGATAGTTGTGGTTTTTCCGGCTCCATTGACGCCTATGATCATATCGACGAACGGTTTTTGATTTTCGGGAAATATCCATTCCGCTTTGTATTGAAATACACTGATCAGCGAGTTGAACGCCTGGATTCTGTTTATGCGATCCGGTGAGCCATCTATAATCTTTTCCACCAGATCGTAACCCACATCCGATTCGAGCAGTATCTCTTCCCACTCATCCTTCTCGATCGTCTTTTTTTTCTTTGGTGCTATTTCATGTATCGCACTACCTGTTTTTCCAAGTGCGCGTTTGAGAAAATCGAGCATTTTATCTGTCCTTTTTTAACTGTTCTATTATTGTCTCCATCATTTCATAAGGAATCGCTCCTTTGATATCATACGAAAGTTTTCCATAATTGTATATCAAAGTAAGCGGAATGGGATAGTTCTCCGGATACTTTTTTGGCATCAGGCTTCTTGCCAGCTTATCGTTGTCTTTATGGTTGGAGATGAAAAAAGTAGCCTGATGTTTCAACATAAACTTTTTCAGTGATCGATCGTTTAGATCGCTGTGTACCAGTATGCCGATGATGAAAATATCAGATTTGTATTTTCTCTGGAGCTTGGACAGATACGGCAGCATGCCTTTGCAGGGAGGACACCATGAGGAGAATATATTTACTATTACTATAGGCTGGATTATTTTTCTAAATACAACTTTTTCTTTGCCGAGAATGATTCGCGTTGATCTATTGTCTATATCACGAATGGTAAAGATATTTTTGGAAATTGATCTGTTTTTTCGATTTTGCTGTTTTTTTTGTT
>CAZYUW010000011.1:0-8451 GCA_964650685.1 uncultured Nitratifractor sp. | reverse complement strand
TTTGAATAGAGTCGTTACCATCTGTCTCGAAATAGCCTCTATCCTCCCATATGCGGTAATAATTACTCTCTACATTATCGGGATTGTATCGATTTTTTCCATCACCCATCATCCATACCTTGTAATCGCTGTTTATAATTCGGTCATCTGTAATGGTTTTCTCTGTAGACCGGTTAATATTGAAGCGATTATATCGAAGAGGGGCTTACGCATTGTTATTTCACGCGAAGAAACTCTAACTTATGCCATAAAAAGATATAATAATCTACAGAAAATTCAAACAGTTTGACTCTTTGTCCGGTAAGGAAAAATATTATGAAAAGAAACGAAGAAGATAGAAACAATATCATAAACATAAGATCAGATACTCTACTCGAAGCCCTTGTGCTCTTTGCTTCTCGTTTTGGAACCCCGGTGTCGAAAGAGACACTCATTGCCGGTCTGCCTCACGATCCCGCGAATAAGACTCCTGATCTATTAAGCGTTTCGCAGGCGGATACGCTTTTTTCCAGAGCCGCGCACCGGGCTGGTTTTAAAGCCAGACTCATTAAAAGAGATCTCGATACGGTTCTTGATCTGCATTTGCCTATCATTCTGCTCATGAAGAGTGGCGAAACCTGTATACTGGAGACCTTCAGTGAAGATAAAAGCAGGGCCAAAGTAATATTCCCGCTGGATGGAAAAGGCATTGAAGACTGGATCGATACCGATAAGCTCAAAGAGGAGTATGGAGATTTTGCGATATTTATAAAAAAAGAGATCGACAACGCCGATGTCGGAACATACTCAAGACATCATCGCGGCAGGCATTGGTTTTGGGATACTATCAAGCTGTCATGGCCTATATATCGGGATGTTCTTCTGGCCTCTCTGCTTGTGAACCTCTTTGTGCTGGCCACACCTCTTTTTACTATGGGGGTTTATGACAGGGTCGTTCCAAATAACGCCATAGAGACATTGATGGTTTTTGCTGGCGGTGTGCTTCTGGTCTATGTGCTGGATGTATTTTTGAAGTTCTTCAGAACTCAGATGCTTGAGATAGCGGCCAAAAAAAGCGATATCATCATGTCTTCAATAATATTCGAGAGGGTAATGGATCTAAAAATGGATCAACTGCCCAGATCCGTAGGTTCGTTTGCCAGCAATATCAGGGATTTCGACGCTATAAGATCTTTTTTGACAAATGCCACTATGGCGGTTGTCATAGATTTGCCTTTCGCTGTGATTTTTTTGCTTGTAATCGCCTACATCGGTGGCAAGATGGTCTTTATACCACTGAGTATAATGATACTTATAGTGCTGTATGCCTATATCATAAAAGATCCTCTGTACAGGAGTATCGAGAGTACCCATGAGGCCGCAGCGAGAAAGAACGGTATCCTCGTTGAGTCTCTGCATCAGATAGAGACGATAAAGACTCAGGGTATGTCGGGACAGGTGCAGTGGGAGTGGGAAAACAGCGTGGGAGATATCGCCAGAAAAAGCCTGAAATCCAGACTGCTCTCGGCTTCCGTGCCGATGGTGACCGGATTTATGGTACAACTCAATACGGTACTCATAGTGATATACGGTGTATTCATGATCAGAGATCTGGAGCTTACCATGGGAGGGTTGATAGGTGTGGTCATACTCTCTTCCAGAACTGTCGCTCCGATGGGTCAGGTAGCTGCGCTTATGACCAATTACAGTGATGCCAAATCGGCCTACGACGCCATAAATGCCATAGTGCACCAGCCTGTCGAAAGGCTTGAGGGTAAACATTTTATACATAGAGACAGGTTTTATGGCAAGATCGAGTTTAAAAATGTTAGTTTTTCCTATCCCGATTCTGATAAACCCGCTCTGCAGAATGTGTCATTCAAAATCGAGGCAGGCGAGCATGTCGGCATAATAGGCAGAATAGGATCCGGTAAAAGTACTATAATAAAACTCATCTTGAAACTCTATGAACCCGATGAGGGGATGATACTAATAGATGATGTCGATATATCGCAGATCGATCCGGCAAGGCTGAGGCGTTTTATCGGGTACATAGGTCAGGATGTAGCTCTTTTCAGAGGGACGCTCAAAGACAACATAACATGCAGAGTGCCCGGCGTGGATGATGAAAGCCTGCTTGAAGCCGCCAGACTGAGCGGTGTCGATGAATTTGCCCGCCAGCATCCTATGGGTTATGCCATGCCTATTGGTGAGAGAGGTTCCGGGCTCTCCGGGGGACAGAGGCAGAGTGTAGGAATAGCCAGAGCTCTGCTCTCCGATGCTCCCATAATGCTTATGGATGAGCCAACAAATGCCATGGATCAGCTCAGCGAATCAAGGTTGCTGGAAAACTTCAGGAAGGCACTCGCAAATAAAACCGTGCTGATGTCGACCCAGAAAAATTTGCTTCTCGATCTAACTCCGAGGGTTATCGTGATGCATGAAGGGAGACTCTACATGGACGATAGTCGCGAGGTAGTAATCAATAAGCTCCGTGGAGAGAAAAATGAAGCATAAATTAACCGAAAATGATTTCGAATTCATGGATAGTCTGGGAATCGCCATAAATGAAAGTCCTTCAAAAAAATCCCGTTTTGTGCTCTATTTTTGGTTTTTGGCAGTCGTTCTTTTCATAGTCTGGGCATCTTTTACTCAGATAGATGAGCTTGTCAGAGGGACTGGAGAGGTTGTTCCCAGCGGAAAAAATCAGATAGTGCAGAATCTGGAAGGGGGCATAGTAAAAAAAATTTATGTCAGAGCGGGTGACAGAGTGAAAAAAGGAAGTATATTGCTTAAAATAGAAAACCAGAAATCACTGTCGCAGTTGAACGCGACCCAGATAAAAGAGATGGAGCTCATGGCCAAGATAGAACGCTTAAAGGCCGAATCGGAGGGAAGAGAGTTTGATAAAAATATCTCGATAGCAAAAAAAATGCCTATTTTGGTAGATAATGAATACAGCCTGTATAAAAGTAGAAAAGTACAGTTTTTGGCTAGAATCAGTGCGTTGAGAGATCAGAAAGCGCAAAAAGAACACCAGCTGAGTGAGATTATGCAGAGAATAAAAGATCTGAAGAAATCGGCAAAATTGATTGATGAAGAGGTCGCAATGATGGAACCTATGGTCAAACAGGGGGTTAAATCCAAAGTCACATTCATGCATTTGCAGAGAGAGCAGGGAAAAATAAAAGAGGATTTGCATAGTGCGGAACTCTCTGTTCCTCGAATAAAAGCTGCCATTAGCGAAACCGAGAATAAAATCAAAGAGACGAAAATAGATTTCCGCAACAAGGCAAAAGCCGAGTTGAATGAAGCCACAGCCGAACTTTTACGGGTCAGAGAGAGTTATAGAGCGCTTGGAGATCAGATGAACAGAACCCTTGTTAGATCACCGATAAACGGTATTGTTCAGAAATTGTTCGTCAATACCGTTGGTGGAGTCATAAAGCCCGGCGAAGATCTTGTGGAGATTGTTCCGACCAACGATATTTTGTGGCTTGAAGTAAAGATCAAGCCATCCGATATCGCTTTCATATATCCGGGTCAGAAAGCCATAGTCAAGGTCAGCGCGTACGATTTTGCCATATATGGCGGGCTGGAGGGAGAGGTGGTCCATATCAGTGCCGATACGACAAAAGACAAAAGAGAAAATGTCTTTTATACTATACACATCCGGACAAAAAAGAACTATCTCGGCTCCAAAGAGAAACCGATGAAGATCATACCAGGTATGACTGTAACAGTGGATATCATGACCGGAAAGAAGAGTCTGATGGACTATATACTCAAACCCATTTTGAGAGCGAAAGAGTATACATTTACGGAGAGATGAAAATTTATACATTTATAAATATTATTTAAGTTTTTATATGACATAATATGAAAACTGGATTGCGATGCTTGATTTTTATGTCGAAACGATTCGATGAGTGCAATGCGGTTAAATGGGGGCGGGATATGAGGTGGCTGCCGAGGCTTGAGTATGGATGTTCGGAAACAAGGGGTATATAAATCATGGTAGACAAAGTCGCAAACCTGAAACAGGTTCTGATAACGACTGCCGCTGGATTGTGTGTATTGAGCACATCGGCGTCATCGATAACTCTGAAAGAGGTCGTAAAAGAGGTTCTTGAAACCAATCCGGTAGTACAGGAGAGACTCAGAAACTACAGGGCAACAAGATCTGAAATAGGTATAGCCGAGGCCGGTTACTATCCGTCGCTCGATTTACAGATAGCGGTAGGCAAGGAGTCCAAAGGCAGATACAGCAACGATGTGACGGAACAGAGTTTTGATATCTTTCAGAACTCTCTGGTGATGAGGCAGAACATATTCAGCGGATTCAGTACCCATGAGCGCGTCAACTACCAGATGATGCGTACATTGGCAGCTGCATACAGCTATCTGGAAAAAGCTAACGATGTCACTTTGCAGACGATCAAAGTCTATGTGGATCTGCTGCGCCAGAGAGAGTTGCTGCGCAATGCCAGAACACATGTGAATCATATACAGAAACTCTACGATAAAGTTACCAAGGCTTACAAGGCCGGATTGACCAAAATGTCCGAAGTGAGCAAAGTCAGATCTTCTTTGTCGCTGGCTAAATCGAATCTTCTTGTACAGAGAAACAGACTCGAAAACGCCATGTACGGTTTTAGAAGAATTGTGGGTAGAACAATCTCTCTGAACGAATTGAGGCCTGTGAGATTCAATACAAAACTGCCCCGAGACCAGGAAAAAGCATCTATGTACGCTTTGGAGTACAACCCTTCCGTACTCGTCGGCAAGTACAACATCAAGGGTGCTGAGGCTCTTTATAGAGAAAGCAAGAGCAAATATTTCCCGAAACTCGATTTCGAAATGAGAGCGAACTATAACGACAGTTTCAGCCATAGAAATATATATACTGACAGAGAAGACGATTTCAGAGCCATGCTTGTCGTAAGCTACAATCTTCTAAACGGTGGTGCTGACGAAGCAGCCAGATTGAGCAAGCTGAGCAAGCTGGGTCAGGAGGTATCGGTAGTGAACGATCTGAAACGACAGGTGATGGAGGGCATGGACCTTTCCTGGAGCACCTATGAGCTTTCAAGAGACCAGATACCGGTACTCAAAAAATACAGGGATCAAAGCGAAGAGACATTGAAGTTGTATTTCAAAGAGTACGATATGGGAGAAAGATCTCTGCTTGATCTGCTGGCTACGGAAAACGACCTGAAAAGAGCCAACGACGAACTTATAAACGCGAGGTACAGTATGTTGATCGCCAAGTATAGAATCATCGATGCTATGGGGCTTACAATGGCGTCCATAGTTGGTGATGTTCAGAAGTATTATAAAAAAGTCGGTCTGCACAACGATGGCGTACCCAATGGCAAAGATACGCTGCCATTCAGCAGAGACGAAGATAACGACAGGATATCGAGCAGTAAAGATCTTTGCGAAAATTCGCCAAAATCAAAAAACGGCAAGAAAGCTTCTGGATGCCGTAGAAGCATAAACGCTCTTAAAATACTCAGGGGGAGAAAATGATCGGTAAATCAGTTTTTTTCGTGGCAGTCTCCATCTCTTTGTTGGTTTTGCCTGCCGGCGCGGATATGATCTATACGGATAACTATATGGCTCGTACGGGGATTGTAGGCGAAAAGATAGATACCGGATATACCAACCATGTCAACGGTAGAACGCTTTTGCGATGGAGAGGCGGCATAAGGCATCTTGAGCCGATTTATTTCAGCGGATCTAACATCAGAAGTGAATCGTATCCAGTCGTAGAGGAGCTGAAAAACATCATAGCTTCCAAAGACAGCCGGGTGAAGTATATCTCTATAATAGGTCACTCCTCAAGTGCTCCCGACAAAGATCACAGCGTTAAACTCAACTTCTGGAGCACGATGTGGCAAAAGCTGGCCGACACCGAGAACATCCCATACAAGAAGGCCGTGACGCTGGTAAACGAGAGAATCTCAGCGATATACAGCGAAATTGAGTCCACAGGTTTTGATACCAGAAAAATCTATACGGAAAACAGAGTGGACAGAGATCCAATTTCGACTGAAGCTACCGCTGAAGGCAGAAGAAAGAACAACAGAGTAGATGTGACGATATATTACTGATAACGGTACCATCTGAAATATAGATCTGCTCCGCCGCATATGGGTCATAGATTTTATCGACACAATGTCGTTTATTTCGCGGCTCATCGATCTTTTCTTTAGCGGCTGGGTCGTGAAATATCCTGTCCGCGTAGTAAAAACCGTGCTGTTATAGATCAATAATAAACATTGACTTCTTCCTGTATCAATAGTCGCGTCTTATAATTCATCATTATCTGCCGTTAACTTACACTATTTCTACTATGCTATAATATATATAGTGCGGGAAGCACGATTGGAGATATAGACGCGAGAGACAGTTTTGTATGTCTTGGAGGAGAGGTAAAATGGCAGTACGGTTTGCTATGTACAAGGAGATGAGTAATGAGAAGAGAGATAGAGAGCAAAGAGTCAAAAGGAAGAATGTCGGAGCATCGTAAAAATGACTCTATAGAAAATATAAAAAAAGTTGAGAGGGAGTTACAGGATAATACAGAAGTCAAAGGCATCCACAACAAAGATATTCGGATTGTGGATGAGACGGGATTTCCGCGTAGCGCTTCTGTGCGGGTAAAAAAGATAGAAGGCGTTTCCAGTACGGAACAAGGCAAAAATGTAGAGAAGAACGACTACGACGATAGAGACGAGACGCAACAATCGGAAAACAGAAACGGTCTCAAGCCCACAGTTTCTCCTGATGAGATAGATCCTGAAGCGAATGAAGAGGTCAACATAAACGCGCCGCTGAGAGAAAAGCGTTTTTCGGAGGACGATTTCTATACTCACAATACTGGGTTGGCGAGAAAAACCGATGGTGTGGAAGAGGTGAACATAGACGCGCCTTTGAGAGAGAGCCATTGGCGGGAAAATCATGAGACCGACTGGGGAAGCGGCAGCCGTGGAAGCAATGAAAGTTTGTGGGCAGGTGGTTCTGGTCATAACACTTCAACTCGCTATACTGCAATCCCGAATCATGCTCCTGTATCATCGGGCGGAGATGTTGTGATGAAGGAGGCTGGTGATTCGCCGACGATACCCTATCAGTTCAAAGTTTCAGATTTTGGATACTCCGATATTGACGGAGACGCTTTCGCTGCAGTGGAAATCGCGTCTTTGCCTAAATCCGGAACAATTTTTTACAATGGTACTCCGGTCTCGGCAGGAGATGTGATCAGTGTTACGGATATAGCTGGCGGCATGTTGACCTTCGAGCCCGCTGACAGGGATGATTCAGGTTTCGACAAATACAGATCTATGGGAACAGGCGATCAGAAAATCGATTACGCTCAATTTGCCTATCGTGTAAGTGACGGTAAGAACTGGAGCGCTTCTACGGGCGAAATGACTATAGATGTGGAAGCTGTGGCCGATACGCCCCTGCTGGAGATTTCTACCGCTTCAGTGAGTGAGTCTCAAAATATCGTGATCGGCAATGTAACTGGTGTTTCCGAGGGTTTTCGCGTCACGGCATTTAATGCCGACGGAACGACAGGAGCGATTTCGATCCATTCAGGGCCTAATGGTTTTGGTGTGGCCGGTGCTGTCAACGGGGGGCGCTATAGAGGGCATCCCATGGAGATCGGCTACGACACACTTTTGCACAGTCCAGAGATGATAAAGGTGGAGTTCGACAATCCTGTAAGCTCTGTGGATATCGACCTGATATGGTTGGTAAACGAGACTGCCGTTATAGAATTTTATAGAGACGGGCAGCAAATAGGGGACAAACAGGAGATTCGTCCTGTTGGTATAGGTTGGCATACATCTACCTATCTGCATTTCGATTCTCAGAACGGAATGTTCGATGAGATTCGCTTCCATCCCAAGGGCAAGAACGATGATTTTTTGATCCAAAAGATAGATTTCGACAAAACCGAATTCCGTGACGATGGCACAGTGGTACTAAATGAAAACACCGCTACCGAAATAAGTATAAAAGCCTCTTTGAGTGACAAAGACGGATCCGAGTCTCTCAGAGTCGAGCTTCGGGATGTGCCGGACGGTTTCACCGTAACAGACGGCAAGCACAGTTTCAGCTCCGATGGAACAAACACTACTGTAGACATAAGCGGATGGGACAGTGAGCATATGATACTGAAGGCCCCGAGTGTCGATGTCGACACGACATACACGATGAAAGCTGTGGCCATATCGACGGAATTTTCCAATGGCGATATCGCTTCGAGCGCGAAAGATATCGAGATTACAGTCAAAAATCAAACTGCTGCGTCGACTATCATCGACGGCATCGTCGAAGGTCTCTACTACGAGACCAGCAGTGGCCTGAGCGGTTTTACCGATGGGGAGGGGGCTTTTGATTATCTCTCTGGAGATATAGTGACATTCAAGATAGGCAATCTGGTCGTCGGTCGAATCG
>CAZYUW010000010.1:0-18330 GCA_964650685.1 uncultured Nitratifractor sp. | reverse complement strand
AGCTGTCGGTCGGTACGCGCATCGACATTGAAGCCGACGACATGCGCGACGAAGTTGATCCCCTCGGCTTTGAGCTGTTTGGCTGTCGCACACGGATCGGCATCGCAGCTCTCGCGCCCGTCTGAGATGAGGATGATCGTGGTGGTATCCTCATTTGAGCGCAGCTTGTCCGCGACCAAACGGAGTGATTTGGCAATGGGAGTCATTCCCTTGGGCACAATATGATTGACCGTATCGATCATCCTCTGTTTATCAACCCGCCCGATAGGGATCAGGGTCTCGATGTCGTTGCAGTCGCCTTTGACCCGATGGCCGTACACCGTCAGTCCCAATGCGATCCCGGGGTTCCACTTCTCGACGACCGACTTGAGTGCATCGCGGGCTATGACGATCTTGTTGATACCGTCAATCTGTCCCCACATACTCCCTGATGCGTCGAAAATAATCATCGCTTTTGGTGACGCGTTCGATGCTCCTGTGGCTATTACCAAACTCAAAATCAGACGAATAAAAAAGGTTTTCATTTCAACTCCTGCTATGGTTTGTTTTGATCCGATTTCAATATTCTCCCATCCCTTCTATGGTGACTGGTCTATCCACTACACCCATCAGTAGACAGGCTCTTTTTTTGATATTTTTTATGGTAAAACCATACTTTTTAAACAGCTCTCCCGCGGGCGCGGAAGCTCCAAAACTATTCATTCCCAAAACATCATCGGCATATTTGAAATATTCGACTGCGGTGGATGCTTCTACAGCCAACACTTTAGTTTGCGGATCCACTACCGCTCTTTTATACTCTTCATCCTGTTCATCGAAAAGATCCAGACACGGAACAGATACAATATTTGCATTCACTCCCATTTTTTCCAGAAAACAACCCGCCTGAAGTGATGGCATAAGTTCAGAACCGGACGACATAATCGTCAAAACGGCATTTTTCCTTTTTTTGACGATGTACGCTCCTCGTCCAACCTCTCCAAAGTCACGAAAAGGTTTCAATGTTTTCAGTTTTTGTCTACTCAGCACAAAAGCCTGAGGCGCTTCTATTGTCAAGGCTCTTTTCCACGCTTCGACATTTTCGCTCGCATCGGCGGGACGCCACACATAAAAACCGGGTAAAGCACGAAATTGACTCAGATGCTCTACAGGCTGATGTGTTGGACCATCTTCGCCAACACCGATACTGTCGTGTGTCCACACAAAAAAGTTTCTTATTCCGGATAGTGCGGCTATTCTTACTGCGGGCTTCTGATAATCACTGAAAACGAAAAAAGTCGCGTTGAATGGGGTCAAAGTGCCATAAAGCGCCATAGCGTTACATATAGCCGCCATGGAGTGTTCCCGAATTCCGAAATGTATATTTTTGCCCTCTGGAAAATCGCCCATATCTTTGAGTTCGGTTTTGTTGGATGGAGCCAAATCGGCACTTCCGCCTACGAAACCAGGAACGGCTTTGGCTATCGCGTTCAATATCTTTCCATTGCTGTCTCTTGTAGCCATCTCTTTAAATTCCGCGAAATCAGGCCAATCTATCGATCCCCAGTCAGGTTCAAGCAAGCGTCTCAATGCTTCGTTCTGCTCCGCGAAAGGTGCCTGTTTCTGCAAATGTCTCCACTCCCTTTCGGCCAATTCCCCTTTTTCGACGGCACATCGAAAACGAACCAACACATCATTTGGCACATAAAACTTCTCATCAGGAGGAAATCCCACAGCTTTTTTTGATTTTTCTATGACATCCTCTCCCAGGGGAGCACCATGTGTTTCATGGCTTCCTTCGAGTCCAACAGCATTCTTTCCTATAGTGGTATCGGCAACTATAATGACCGGCTTGTCGGACTCTTTTGCCTGGGTGATCGCTTTGTCGATATCGTTATAATCGTGCCCATCGACCCTTATGACATTCCAACTCTGGGCTTCGAATCGCTTTTGGATGTTTTCACTCCAGGCTATCGCGGTATCACCCTCTATCGTGATTTTATTGTTATCGTATATCAAAATCAGATCTTTCAGTTTCAGTCTGCCTGCAAGAGCACACGCCTCGTAGCTTATCCCCTCCTGCAGATCTCCATCTCCACAAAAACAGTAAACTTTGTGATCTATCAGTTTACATGTAGGACTGTTGACGCGTCTGGCCGTCATCATCTGAGCCATTGCCAAACCTACCGCATTGGCCACACCCTGCCCCAACGGTCCAGTAGTTATCTCCACTCCAGGCGTATGAGAATACTCTGGATGCCCCGGGGTCCTGCTGTCCATCTGTCTGAATTTTTTTATGTCATCCAGATCTATATCGTATCCCCAGAGATAGAGAAGTGAATATATCAGACCGGTAGCATGGCCACCTGAAAAAACCAGCCTGTCTCTGTTGAGCCATTTTGGGTTTTTTGGATTGTGCCTCAGATGCTCGCCCAACACTACCGCAATATCGGCCAACCCCATAGGCGCGCCAGGATGCCCGCTCCTGGCTTTCTGTATCATATCAGCAGCCAAAAAACGGATAGTATCTGCCATTTTTTTACGCATATCGTTTGTCATTGTTTTCCCTTCCTGAAGTTTAACTCTTTCTGTACCTTATTGAAGTTTAACGATGTCTGTAGAGATAATTCTCTACCAAATCACTGAGAGTGCTCTTTACAGGATCGTCAAAATCGCCAAATCGACTAAACAATCTGTCGGCCAGTCTGTCGGCATAAAGTATGGAATCGTTCAATCCCAACAGAGAAACGAAACTGTTTTTGTCTCCATCGTGTCCGGTCGGCTTTCCGGCTTTTTCGCTGCTCTGAGTTGCGTCGAGTATGTCATCCTGTACCTGAAACAAAATCCCCAGATCAATACCGAAATCATACAATTCTTTGCGAATTTTCCTCTCCAATCCAACTATCACTGCCCCCATTTCCAAAGAGGCAGCAATGAGCTTGGCGGTTTTGTTTATGTGCAGCTCTACAACCTGCTCGATAGTCAAATTTTTATTTTCAAAAAAGAGGTCTATAGCCTGCCCCAGAACCATTCCGCCATATCCACCGTTTTTTGCCAGTATCTTTATAAGCTCCACTTTGACATCACTCCTGAAAGGAGCGGTTGAGAGAAGTTCGAAAGCGTATGTGTTCAGAGCGTCTCCGGCCAATATCGCCAACGCTTCGTCATATTTTTTGTGAATGGTCGGATGACCTCTTCTCAAATCGGCATTATCCATAGATGGTAAATCGTCGTGAATCAACGAGTATGTGTGAAATATCTCTATGGCTGCTGCTGCACTCATAGCCGACTCCACCATCAGAGGTTCGTAGGCTTCCACTATACATAGCATAAGTCTGGGTCTGAAGCGTTTTCCTCCGGCATTGACCATAGAGGCAATAGCTTCTCGATATGTAGGATGAAATGTATCTATATGGGGCAAAATATTTCTTATAAACTCTTCAAAGCGATCCATTTTCTACCATTCTTCACAGGTTTGGGAAATTATATCCAAGTTACGATAAATTCAATATCATCTATCGATGAAAATATTATTGAAACGGATATCTTTTCGAAATGTGAAAAGCATTTTCATTGTGATCGTCGTATGTATTACAAATTCTTCAATAATTGAAAAACAGATTGGACAATATCAATTCTATTTTTTATCTATACCCACAGCTGCAGCTATATCCGACAACACTTCATCAAGATTTCTGATTTCCAAATCTATGACTGTGTTAGATAAAGCCAGATAGGCTTCTTTTCTTTTCTCATAAAGCTCCATCGCGGCATCCGGATCGGAAAACAGTGGCCTTTTCGCGAGTTTCTTTTTTGAGTTTTTCGCGTTTTTGAGGCGATTGTATATCCACTCAAACGAAGCATCCAGAAATACAACATGTCCCAGTTTCTTCATATTGTTGACCATATAAAAACCGCCACCACAACTAATAAGGGTGTCATCCACGCAGCACTCTATCCAGTCGGCAGTCTTCTGTTCCAGTTTTCTAAAATATTTTTCACCTTTTTTTTCGAAAATTCTTTTTATCTCTCTATTTTCCATAGACTCGATAATATCATCCGTATCAATATTGAAAACTCCATACTTTTTCGAAAACGCTCTTGCAGTACTTCCTTTGCCGACCCCCATAAACCCGATCAGTAAAATATTTTTTTTCATATCGCCAAAACCTTTTTGACTTGATCCGAAATTTTTTGTATATTACTATCAATTCTATATTATTCAAATTATACATAAAGGCAAAATATTATGAAGAGCGCATTCATAATGGGTGTAGGAGAAGGTATTGGGGAAGCGCTGGCAAAGTCCTGTCTGGACAGTGGATATGATGTATATGGAGTAGATAACAGAGACAGCCAGATACTCAGTACAAAAATAAACTACTTTTTTCATGCTGTAGACCTTGCCAATACCGACTTAATACAGGACAATCTAAAAGATTTTGTCGATAACCACCATTTTGACCTGGTTATCCTAAACGGGGGATATCTGGGGGACATAGAAGATTTAAGTGAATCTTTTCTGGATGAGTTGAAACATACAATGGACATGAATGTATGGAATATAAAACAGTTTATAGACTGTCTGGATCTTCACTCCACAGTCGATCAATTTGTAATTTTGGATTCCGGAATCTCCATAGGACACAGCAAAGGATGGGGAGGATACACAATATCCAAAGCTGCCCTGACGGCTTTGATAAAAATTTACGCAGAAGAAAAACCGTGGGCACACTTCAGCATGGTATCGCCAGGCGTCATAATGACTCCCGCGATAAAAAAAATATTTGAGACTGTCGATCTGGAGCTTTACCCCAGTGTGCAAAGGATAAAGGATGGTCCTGTTCTGACGCCCGATCACGCTGCCGGAAGACTGGTGGACGCCTTCGGAATCATAAAAAACTACAAAAGCGGTTCCTATCTGGATATTAGAACTATCAAATTTTGATTATTTCAAAAAATTGATCAATAGTATACTTCAAGTTTTTTTTCGTATTGCAAGGAGAATATCACTTTTATCTTTTTCTCTTCACCTGGCTTAAGTCGTATATCTATTTTCAACCTGCCATCTTTGTCTGGCTTTACACCTTTGCAACCAAAAACATTCACCAGATCAACTTTTATCCTGTCGCTGACAGAAACGGGAATCCTGTCGTATATCGTCAACTTTTTTTGATTTTTGGATAGATTTCTCAATGTAATTTCATATCCGTCAACTTTTTTGATGTCTCCTCCAAAAAGCCCACTGCTTCTATCCTTGTCGATCAATTTGTTTCTGGATATTTCTATCTCTCTGTCTACTCCCGCGATAAAAACATATCTGCCCTTATCGTAGCCACCTGCGGCATTATCGGAAATGTAGTGTCCATTTCTCTTTATTGTCCAACTGTCATTCTCTATGGCTGTTTTTGGGGTAAAACCGCATCTGTCATATACCTTTTCGTCTTTGTAGGTATATGCGACTTTTTCGCATTTCATATCGCTTTCATAGTCTGATATTTTGACATTTATCGTCTCACCACTGGCAGGAAGTACAATTTTGTTCATCCTGTAATACCTCGTCGCTTTTCTCTCTATATCTCCAAAAGCAGGCGCTACAAGCGGCTTTTGCGGCATAGATCTCCCCGTGACTGCGATCATTTTCTCTTCGGGAACATAGGCTAAAGTCTTTTTTACGACTTCTCTGCTGTGTTCTGCAGGTCTTGCGATCCAGGGTTCAAACTCCATCGGTTCAAAATATGTTTTCGAGCTTCTGGGAAAAATCTCTACCTCATCAGCGTCAATATCTATACCGCTTCTGTTCGAAAAGGACATATATTCGATAATCCTGACTCTATTGTCCGAAAGCAGATTGGCTTCATTTTTGATTTCGGTGACTATATACTCTCCGGGGATATCTATCTCCATCTCTCCATCACATTGGCCGGAGACAAAAAGCGGAAGAGATGATTTTGTTTTCATGGAAAAACTTCGCACCGAAGCCGCAAGCTCCTTGCCAAGTTTGTACAGTTTTGCTCTGACATCGGCTTTTTCATCCCCAATTTTTGCTGCCGCTGAAAGCCATTTGTCAGCATCTACATCCACCACTTTACTGTTTTTGATGATCTCATCTATGATTTTCAGTCTATATTTCAGAGAGTCCACTTCCTTTTTTAGCCTGTCGATTTCTCTCTTTTGGGCGCACAATACACTTTCATCTTTGCACTCTGCCCTGCTTCTAAGCGTAAGCGCGGTAATTCCACATTTGACTTTCAGGTTTTTCGTAAAACCTATATACCCATTTTTGAAAAGATTTCTATATACAGCTCTATCGCTATATACCTGAAGTGATGAAGATTCGGATACACCGCCCATCATAACACACATGAAAATACCAGCGAATATCATTTTCGAGGTTTTTTTCATTTTCGCATTCCCGCTTCCATTTTCATTCATATTTATATCCCTTCAATTATACCCGCATATTTTTTCAGATATATATACAAAAGCAATATCAAAAGAGAAGTTGCGCCCATGATCCATCCATATGACAATATAAAATTTTTTTTGATCATTTCTCGTCTGGCTTTCAGAAAAACCATGATCCATATCACCAACAGAAAAAGTACCGGCAAAAATCTTTGCCATTGCCCGTTGAATCGCACTATAATATCGATAGTCGGAACAAAAAGCGCATATATAGTAAATATCATTGCCAATGATATGAAATAAAACAAAAAAGACCCCATCTTCTGTCCCTTCATAAAAGTACGAATATTGAATGATAGCATATGAGAAGCGACATCGAATATAACAATATTAAATGTGTATTGACAATTTTTTTCCTTTATGGTACTATTTCAACATCCTGTATTAAAGGAGAACTTATGGCTTGCGACCAGATCGAGGTCAAAACCAATATCTCAAAAAATCAGAAAAACCGAAAAGGAGAAGAGATGGAAGAAAACACAAACACACAGGCGGGGGTTCTGGTTCTGCAGCCCATGCCTCAATTCAGCATAGATGCCTATGACGCCGAGAGCGGACACTACACTACTGTAAATAGTGACGATCTGAAAGGCAAATGGAGCGTAGTATGCTTCTATCCGGCAGATTTCACTTTTGTGTGCCCTACAGAAATCGCGGCAATGAACGCACACCTCGATACTATAAAAAACGAGTTGGGATGCGAGGTCCTCGCTATATCTACCGATACCAAATTCAGTCACAAGCGATTTGTGGAAACAGAACCGCTGCTCAAAGATCTGAAACTTACCATAGGAGCGGATCCGACAGGAGAGGTCAGCAGAAAATTTGGTGTTATGATAGAAGGGCAGGGTATTGCTCTCAGGGGTAGATTTTTGATAAATCCAGATGGAATCGTCATGGCACAGGAGGTTCAGGCACCACCAGTCGGAAGAAGTGTCGAAGAGTTTATCAGGCAAATCCGTGCCCATCAACACGCACACAAAACTGGTGAAGTGTGTCCGGCAGGCTGGAGGCCAGGCAAAAAAACACTTCCGGTCAACACCGATGTAGAACCAATGACCGGACGAGTCGGAGACTATATCACTCTCGATGAACTCCTCTCCTGAAGCTCCATTACGCAAAATCCATAGAGCTTCGCCTTTTTGGGGAGGCTCTATCTAAATAAAGACTACATTCAAAAAATCATACCATCGACTGGCGAACTGGCAGTCGCAAAAGGACGCTTCGGGATACGACCCGCGAGATAACTCATGCGTCCTGCTTTGACAGCATGCTTCATTGCTTCGGCCATCGTTACCGGATCGTCAGCCTGGGCTATTGCGGTATTTGTCAGCACTCCGTCAGCTCCAAGCTCCATAGCCGCTGCCGCGTCACTTGCGCACCCGATACCGGCATCCACTATTACAGGTACTTTCAAAGCCTCTTTTATAAATACCACATTGAAACGATTCTGAATACCCAGACCTGATCCTATCGGCGCCGCGAGTGGCATCACGGCATCCGCGCCAGCATCTTCCAATCTTTTGGCCACGATCGGATCGTCATTGGTGTACGCCATGATGGTAAATCCGTCTTTTGAGAGAATCTCGCAGGCCTTTATGGTTTCGACTACATCAGGATAGAGTGTTTTTGCCGTATCTCCAATAACCTCGAGTTTGATCAGATCTATTCCGGTCGCCTCTCTGGTCAGACGAAAAAGAGTGACAGCCTCATCCGCGGTGGTACATCCGGCAGAATTTGGCAAAAACTGTACATTTGTATCCTTGAAATAGTCCATCAGGTTCTCTTCGTCTGGATTGGTGATGTTGACTCTGCGTACCGCGACCGTTATCATTTCGCTTCCACTCGCGAGCGTAGCATCTCTGGTCGTTTGAAAGTCCGGATACTTGCCGCTTCCTACGATCAGTCTGCTTTTGAATTCATATTTACCAATTTTCAATATATCGCTCATTTCGCTTCCTTACTTGAATTTAACGGCTTTATATCACAGCTATCTTGAGATATATCTAAAACCTTTCTGATGGCTTCGGCCAGAAGCGGTTTCTCTCTTTTTCTGATCTCCTGGAAATAAGATTTCAGATCATGCCCCCTTTTTTCGACCGTGACCTGAAGAACAATCTCACCTCCATCCAGTTCGCTATCGACCTTGTGAACAGTTATGCCACCATAATCAAATGGATCGTTGTAGCTGTTTTCGATGGCATTCAAGCCCTTGTGTCTGGGCAAAAAAGACGGATGAAGATTTATTGCTTTCACACTATCGGTAAACACAGGGGTCAATATCCTCATAAAACCTGCCAGCACCACCAAATCAGGGTTGTATTTTTTTACTTTTTGCAACAGTGTCGTATCATAATCCTCTCTATTGGCGAATCTACCATGCTCCAGAATCTCCACCGGTACCCCGTAGCGCTTCGCGATCTCTATTCCTCCGGCATCGGGGTTGTTGGTCAAGGCCGCGACCACCTTTAACTCCTTGTCGTGCATGTGGCGGAGGATATACTCCATATTGCTGCCGACACCGCTGAAAAGTATCATGATAGTCTTCATGGAAAGCTCTTTCAAATTTCACATTCGATTTTCAACGAATCCCGGCAAGCGCTTCTATCAGGTCAATCGGAAGCAAAGAGTAGTTGTTTCCGCCATAGTTTTTTGCGGCGATCGCCAAAGCCAGACTTCCCTGGATGGCCGCATCCAGAGCGCTGTAACCCTGAGCCAGAAGGGCTACGACAAGACCACTTAACACATCGCCGCTGCCACCTTTGGCCAGAGCCGGTACACCCAGAGAGTTTACATAAAGTTTATCGTCACCGGAAACGATCATGTTGGCTCCTTTTAAAATCAATACAGCGCGAGGAAACAGTTTTTGAAAATTTCGAACTGCCGCGAATCTGTTTTTTTGAATCTCTTCCACGCTCAGCGTCTCATTGCGCAATATTTTCCACATCGCGGAAAACTCTCTCGGATGAGGAGTGAGCACTATCTCTCTCTCGTTCTGACTTAAAATTTCGAGCAGATCTTCTCTGTAGAAACTATCGGCATCCAGGATGACCGGAAGTTCGCTTTCTATAACATCTCTGCGCAGAGATTCGCTTTCAAAGTGATTGCCAAGTCCCATTCCAATGGCAATTGCCGTAGCCCTGGATGGAAGTGAGTTGGCATGCATCAAGAAAGGGGGAGGGTTTATCTTTTCGTGAGCTACCAAAGTACTCAATCCGACTCCAAATCTCGACGCGGCACTGGCCGCTATGATACCCGCCCCCTCCTTCTCTCCGCAAAAAACGGCTGCATGACCATAGCTTCCTTTATGGGAATTTGATCTTTTTCTTATCGGCGGGTCGAAATCCGACTCTTCGAGTAAAAAAACATCACTGTCATTCTCGTAAAATTCACGCTCAACTCCCAGATCCACGCAGACTATTTCGCCGGTATAGTCTTTGGCTTCATCGCTGTATAGAGACTCTTTGAGGGCGCCCATGGTCACCGTCATATCAGCTCTGAAAGCCAACGGAAGCAATCGTCCATCTTCATCGATGCCGGTAGGCACATCACAGGCTATTTTGTAACCCGCCATGTCGTTCATGGATTTTACAGCCTTTACAATATCCGAAGAGAGAGGTCGACTCAATCCCGCTCCAAAAATGGCATCCACTACCACATCGACATCGGCCTTCATAGGCCCATCTATGGGCTCAAGCCCAAGACTTTTTACCCTGGCCGCCTGAAGTTTGGCCATATCCGATTTGGGTCCCATCGGCATCCATAGCCCGATACGATAACTGCCATGGAGCAATCTGGCCAGAGTGATTCCGTCCGCCCCGTTGTTGCCAGGTCCCGCCGCTATGAAAACCGAACTGCCTTTTTTGAATTTATCTCTTATGATCCGAGCTATTCCATCCGCCGCGTGTTCCATAAGGATATCTTCGCTCAAAGCATACTTTTCATAACATTTTCTATCCATCTCATAACAGCTTCTGTACAATCTCTGCATTCCGTCTCTCCATCGCTGTCATTTTGAAATCTATTATAACCAAGCATGCGATAAATTACGGTTACTTGCAATATCCTTCCAGCAAAAGAACACTTATAAAGGTTGTTTTAATATTTTGTGCATATAATTTGCACCGTTTTTGCCTGTTTCATATCGGAAAATCTTAGGCAGGGAAGGAGGTGACATATATGCCAGGTATCATTGTATCGCCACGCGACTCTTTCGAAGACGCGTACCGTAAATTCAAGCGTCAATGCGATCGAAATCTCATAGTCACTGAAGCCCGTGCCAGACAGCACTATGAAAAACCGACCGAGACTCGCAAGAAAGAGAAGATCGCTACAAGAAAAAAGATCCTGAAGAAGCTCTATATGCTTCGAAGATACGAATCCAGACTCTGATTCGATTTCGCCGGGAATCTTCCCCGGCAAAATATTGTAAAATCTTTTCGACAAATAACTGTTACCTCGGCAACTTCTTCCAAAATCTCAATCTATACCAAATCTATCTTTCCCGACTTTGTCACATTTCTCATTTTTTGATAAAATCGCTCAAACACTATCAAAAGGACCTCGATATGATATTTGGCACTCCATTGAAAAAGAACTCTATAAAGTTCATGCTTCTCGGAAGTGGAGAACTTGGCAAGGAGGTGGCAATAGAGGCTCAAAGGCTGGGTATAGAGGTTGTAGCGGTAGACAAATACGAAAACGCCCCTGCGCATCTTGTATCCAATCGCAGCTACACCATCGATATGCAGAGCGAAAAGGCAGTATTGGAAGTGATAGAAAGAGAGAAACCCTCATATATCCTTCCCGAGATAGAAGCTATCAGTATATCGGCTCTGTTCGAGGCTGAAAAGCGCGGATATAGAGTGATACCAAACGCCGAGGCTGTCAACAAAACTATGAATCGCAAAAATATACGCATATTCGCCTCGGAAGATCTTGGGTTGAAAACAAGCGGATACAGATTTGTAAAAAGTCTCGACGAATTGAGACAGGCTGCCAATGAGCTGGGTTACCCCTGCGTAATAAAACCCGTTATGAGTTCATCGGGACACGGTCAGAGTATCGCTCGATCCGAAAAAGAGATAGAGCTCTCATGGGAAACGGCCAAAGAGGCCAGAGGGGATGCGAGTGAGCTGATAGTCGAAGAGTTTATCGATTTCGATTACGAAATCACACTCTTGACAGCCAGAAATGAAAACGAAACCGTATTTTGCGACCCGATAGGACACCGCCAGGAAAATGGCGATTTCGTTCTTTCGTGGCAACCGATGCGGATGAGCCAAAACGCTTTGAACAAAGCCAGAGATATGGCTAAAATCGTAACGGATGGCCTTGGTGGAAGAGGCATATTCGGAGTAGAGTTTTTCATAAAAGGCGAAGAGGTATTTTTCTCCGAATTGAGTCCCAGACCACACGATACTGGAATGGTGACTCTCATCACACAAAGTCAAAGCGAGTTTGCGCTTCATGTCCGGGCTGTACTTGGTTTGCCGTTGAGTTTCGAAACATACGGCAGTGGAGCGTGCGGTGCATACAAAGCGAAAAACGAGAGCTCCAATCCAATGATAGAAGTTCCCGACGAAAGTTTTTCAACTTCCAGCTTCGTCAGGATATTCGGTAAGCCCGAATCGCATATTGGGCGTCGTATGGCTATAAGTCTCGTTTTGGATCACGATATAGAAAATGCCAAAAAAAGAGCTGCCGGAATAGTTGATTCAATGAATGACAAATAAGTACCGTCGATTATGCTATATCCAGCATGCGATATATACCATGACTGAAAGGAGTGAAAGTTGAAGATTGTCGGTAAGATATTTCTTCCAGCAGTGTTGTTGGTTTATGTTGGCCTGGAAACATACGCGAAACTGAATCATGGATCAATATGTGGATCGACTGGCTGTAAACTGGCAGGAGATCTTCTAATTTTTCCGGATATATACCTAAACTATCTGGGCTTGGCGGCTGCCTTGAGTTTATTGCTCTTTGGTCTGCTATCCAAAAACGACAACTTCTTCGACAAACTGTTCTTTACAGTTCTTTACAGTGCGATAGCTTTCGAAACGATCATTTTCTCCTATCAATATTTTGTCAATCCAGAACCTTGTATATTCTGCATGGGTGTCTATGGACTTCTGATCGGCATGGCCCTGCTGGCTAACACCTCAAGGGTGCTGTTCGTCATACCTCTGGTGTTGTCGTTGTGGTTTGCGATGGCCATACTCTCGACACCCAGGAACAGTAAGATGTTGACAGACAATGGAAGATACCTGATATATTCCAAAAAATGTCCACACTGCAAAAAAGTAAAAAAATATTTCGAGGAACACAATGTATCCTATTCTCCGATTCCGATTTCAAACCCAAACGCACTCTGGCTTCTTAGAATACTTGGAATCACAAAAGTGCCCGTCTTGCTCGAAAACGACCGAAATCATATCGAAGTTACAGACGGAGACGCAGAGATAATTACTAATTTTACAGACAGAGAAAAGAAAAACATATCCGATGAAAATATCGACGCAAAATCGCTGTCGTATAACAAAAAAGAGAGCAGCGGATGTGAAATCGGCACCCTAAGAGACTCTACCGGTTCAGGTTGTGAAGAATCCACCACGGAAATACCTTACAGATGATCCTAAGGAAGACAATATCGCTGCCGGAGATGTCAAGGGGAGTACATCTGATAACCCGTGAGATTTCAAGTCATATTCATGGCATAGAGACAGGTATGGTCAATATTTTTCTCAAACACAGCTCCGCGTCACTTGCCATAAACGAAAACTATGATCCTGATGTCAGAAACGATATAGAAAATTTCTTGAAAAATCTTATACCGGATGGATGGTATGGATTCAAACATACCATTGAAGGAGAAGACGACATGCCTGCCCACATGAAAAACATTCTGATCGGATCTTCCCTCACCATTCCTATCACCGGAGGAAGACTTGATCTGGGTACATGGCAGGGGATATATCTCCTGGAGCATAGAGTATCTGGAGGAAGCAGAGAGATAGTCATAACGCTGTTCGGAGAGTAGCTATAATTCAGAAAGGAATTGACGATGAAAAAAATAGTGGTACTGGACGCCCAGACATTGGGAAATGATTTGGATCTTGGGGTATTGAACGATTTCGGAGAAACGGAGATCTACGACAATACACAACCTCACGAGACGGCAGAGAGAATCAGAAACGCCGATATAGTTATAAGCAATAAAGTCGTACTGGACAGAGAAACGATAATGCTCGCTCCAAAACTAAAACTCATTTGCATAGCAGCTACAGGCATGAACAATGTCGATCTGGATGCTGCTGCCGGAATGGGTATCGCGGTAAAAAATGTCAGCGGATACTCTACCTCCAGTGTAGTACAGCACACATTCGCTCTGCTTTTCTCATTTATGGAACAGATCGGATATTATGACAAATATGTAAAAAAGGGGGTGTGGAGCGAAAGTGGTGTTTTTACCCATCTGGGGCATCCTTTTTTCGAGCTGGAGGCCAAATCGTGGGGAATCATAGGCCTGGGAAACATAGGCTTGAAAGTTGCGGAAACCGCTTCGGCTTTCGGCGCTTTGCCATGCTATTTTTCCGCCAGCGGAAATACACACAACGCGAATTATAAGCATATGGAGCTTGAAGAGATGATGTCGACATGTGATATTGTTTCCATACACTCTCCATTAAACGACTACACGAAAGATTTGATAGGCTCGAACGAATTGAAATTGATGAAAGATAGAGCCATACTGTTGAATCTCGGACGGGGAGGAATCGTGGACGAATCGGCACTTGCGAAAGAACTTGACAAAAGAGAGATATATGCCGGGCTGGATGTCTGCTCCAAAGAGCCTTTGCCAAAAGACAGCCCTCTACTCTCTCTGAAATATCCACAAAGAGTCATTATCACTCCACATATAGCCTGGACATCCATAGAATCCAGAAAAAGATTGCTTGACGGTATAGTCAAAAATATAGAAGAGTTCACAGAATGAAAAGCCATATACCGATATCACCGAAGATCGCAGGCGATTGGGGATCGACAAAACGGATTTCCAATTCAAAAAAGCGAAGATCCATATGAACGACCTGCTTGTAATAGGCAGTGGAGGCACTGGTCTCAGTGCGGCCCTGGAAGCCGTGTCAAATGGGGCGAAAGTGACCGTCGTTACCAAAAACCTTCCTGCCCATGCCCAAACCTGCATGGCTCAGGGGGGAATAAACGCTTCCCTGGGCAATATGGAGCCTGACAGCGTAGAGGAGCATATCTCCGATACTTTACGGGCAGCACACGGCCTGGCCGACGAGAACAGGGTCCGCAAGCTCTGCGAATCAGCGGCGGATACTGTTGGGTGGCTGGATAAGATGCTCGTGCCTTTTTCCAGAAACGGAAAGCGTGAAAGCTCCCTGGCTTCCATCGCCCAGCGTCGCCTTGGTGGTGCTGGCAAACCCCGTGCCTGCTACGCGCAGGATTATACAGGACTCAAAATATTGCAAAGTCTATACGATAGATGCCTGGAGGCCGGAGTCACTTTTGTTACCGAACACTATCTATTGGATCTCGCGGTCGATTGCACGACAGCGAAACAAAACCACCACAATCCAACCATGGAGCACTCATCTACACCTCGCGTCATGGGCGGGGTATTTTGGGATATTCGCGAAGGAAGAGTGACAGCTATATCAGGCAGAGCCACTCTTGTTGCAACCGGTGGCTATGGAGATCTTTTCCATGGCCACACGACAAACGCTCATGGGGCGACAGGAGACGGTATCGCGGCAGCTTTCAGGGCTGGAGCCACACTAAGCGATCTTGAATTTATCCAGTTTCATCCTACGGCTTTGGTCGATTCTTCGATCCTTATAAGTGAAAGCGCACGGGGAGCGGGCTCTCATCTCATCTTGGAAACAGGAGAGCGTTTTACAGACGAATTGGCACCGCGCGACGAAGTGGCAAGAGCTATTTTCCAAAAAATCCGTGAAGGACACAAGGTCTTTCTGGATATGCGTCATCTGGGAGAACAAACCCTAAAAGAGCTTATGCCGCAAGAGATTCGTTTAATCAGGCTGCATGCCAATATCGATCCACTCAAAACACCCGTTCCGATCATGCCAGCTGCACACTATACAATGGGTGGTATCGAAGTGGACGAACGATTCGGAATCGCGGGACTGACAGGAGCCTATGCCGCTGGAGAGTGTTCAAACGCCCATATTCACGGTGGAAATAGACTTGGAGGCAATTCTCTTTTGGAGATCGTAGCCTTCGGCCGTCAGGCTGCCAAAATGGCACTGGACGAAAAAAGCAGCGCGAAGGAAGGATCGGATATATTGGCTGAGTCGGTCAGACTGAATCGAAATCGTATCGACACACTTTTTAAAAGATCCAACGAGATCAATTTCTATCACAAACGAAAAATCATGGGCAAACGCCTCTTTCACGATCTGGGAATAGTTCGGAACGCTACGATGATGAACGAAATATCGGAATATCTCGACAAATTATTTGGAAATCTCTCCCGTATCGGCCTCGGGGATCAGGAGCGAAAACACAATCGACAGCTGATAGAGTATCTAGAGTTCGACAATGCCCTGCTGTTGGCTTCTGCCGCCACAAGAAGCGCATTGAATCGCAAAGAAAGCCGAGGCGCACACTGGCGTAGTGACTATCCGGTAGCGGATCCGACCTGGGAGCGGCACAGTTACTGCAGACTGATCGAGGGAGTGATCAAATGTTGGTAAATCGTATCTTTTTTGACAACGACATTGTGTTTTGCCTCGATTTCAGTGGGGTTTTCGTTTCATCAGAATTGGCGCTGGAGATCGAAAAGACAGTGTTGCAAAGCAAAGTTGACCGAGACTCTTCACTATTTCTGCGCGAGGAGAAAAAATGAAAATCACCATCTGTAAATCTGACGGTCCCAGAGAGTACAATGTCGCCTCTTTGAAAATCACGACGCTCCTCGCGGCCCTGTATGAAATAAAAGCCAAACTGGATCCTACTCTAACTTTCGACGCGGTCTGCCGCAGCGGGATTTGTGGCGCCTGCGCCGTGAGGGTCAATGGTCGTGAAACCCTTGCTTGTTCCCACACTCCCGTCGATGGCGATATCGTCGAACCACTCCGTTACCATCCTGTTCTGAGAGATCTCAAAGTCGACCATCTTCCTGCCCTCGAAACACTAAAAACCATTCTGCGTGACAAGGAGTCACAGAGCGATTCCTGCAAAAATTCTTCACCCCCTCCTCTTTCACCTCAAGAGGAGGAGTGTTTTCGTCTCCAAAGCGACTGCATCCTCTGCGACTGCTGCTACTCTGTCTGTCCGGTACTTGAAGTCCATTCCGGTTTCCTGGGTCCGTTCGCACTTTCACGGGCATGGCGATATATAAAAGATCCACGATATACTGGGATCGAAAATCCAAAAACGGATAATAACGAGTCTAAAATTTCGATCGATACAACCTTTCAGCAAGAGGGTACTGTATCGAAAAAATCTCATGCTGTTTTGGAACTTGTTCAAAAAAACGGTATCTGGGAATGCACTCTCTGTGGAGAATGCACTGCCGTCTGTCCCCAGGGACTGGATCCAAAAGGAGATATACTCGGATTGAGGATCCAGAGCCTTCGTTCCGGTTATGACGATCCATCCGCTTTCACTCATGATTTTGGCGTTCCTGATTTCAGCACCGGATTCGGTTTCGAACAAAATCCATAAAAGGACAAACGATGAACAAGACGAACGACTACACTCTGGCGGCTGATCTTATAGCATCTTCCAGGCACTGCGTTGCATTTACCGGTGCGGGAATATCTGTAGAGAGCGGCATACCGACTTTCAGGGGGCCGGATGGATTGTGGAGCAGATATGATCCGAAAATTCTGGATATAAACTATTTTTTAAACAATCCCGGCGAGTGCTGGAGAGCAATAAAAGAGATATTCTATGACTACATGGGGACAAAAGCCAAACCCAACAACGCGCACAAACTACTCGCATCATTGGAAAAAAAAGGTATTCTCAAGGGTGTGATAACACAAAACATAGATGGCCTGCATCAGGCTGCCGGCAGCAAAAATGTCATAGAGTTTCATGGAACAGCCGGAACCCTGATGTGCACCTCATGCATGAGAAAAAAACCGTACGACGAACACGATCTGGATATCGTTCCTCCAAAATGCGGATTTTGTGGCGGTATATTGAAACCCGATTTCATATTTTTTGGAGAAGCGATACCTCCAGATGCGTACAGAGAATCCATCAAGTTGTGTGAAAATTCCGATCTGCTCATTATCATAGGTACAACCGGGGAGATAATTCCCGCATCGATGATACCCTACGAGGCCAAAAACGCGAAAGTCATAGAAATCAACATAGAAAATTCAAAATACACGAATGAGCTTAGCGATCTTTTCCTGCGAGATAGAGCCGGATCCGCGGCCAAAATACTGGCGGATCTTCTGGAGATCGATCTTTCGTAAAATGGACAAAATATAGTGCCTTGAAGTTATCGAATACTAACTGTCTCTCGGATCGACGATGTAGCCGGCGATGGCACTGGCGGCGGCGACGGCGGAGTTGGCCAGGTAGATCTCGCTGGTGCGGGCCCCCATGCGGCCGACGAAATTGCGGTTGGTGGTGCTGACGCACTTCTCCCCGTCCCCGAGGATTCCCATGTAGCCCCCCAGGCAGGCGCCGCAGGTGGGGTTGGAGACGACGGCTCCCGCCTCGATGAGGGTATCGATGAGCCCCTCCTTCTCCGCCTGCATGAAGATCCGCTGAGTGGCGGGGGTGACGATCATCCGCGTATGGCGGGCGACCCGCTTGCCCCGGACGATCTCGGCGGCGATGCGCAGATCCTCCAGCCGGCCGTTGGTGCAG
>CAZYUW010000009.1:0-9818 GCA_964650685.1 uncultured Nitratifractor sp. | reverse complement strand
TGGAGCAGCTTCCACCGGAAGTGGTCGAAGAGAGAACCGCGATTTTGGCCGATATCGCTTCGAGATCTGTGGAGAGATCCCTGGATCGGATGCTCGGCAGAGAGATGGAAGTGGTCGTTGACGGAGTCAGCGACGAGCACGAATTTCTACTCAGTGCCCGTCCTCTCAGTTGGGCCCCGGAGATTGACGGCGAGATACTGATAAACGATCCCGGCGGGTTTTCTCTCGAGACGGGAAAGGTGTACGAAGCGAAGATAACCGGACGCGCGGGGGATAGGCTTCTAGCGACGATCATGGGCTCCCACGGAGAGAGAATCCATGATAGAAAAAAGTGATTTTTCGAAGATCGGCGGAGACGACAGCGTCGTACTGCCCGATCTGACACAGATGCTGTCGTCTTACAAAAAGCCCCTTTTGGCATTTTCGGCGGGGGTGGATTCCAGTGCTCTTTTTCATCTACTGTTGGAGCAGGGTGTCACTTTTGCCGCCGCTCTTGTCAACTATCACACCAGAGAGGAATCCGATGCCGAAGAGTCCGGCGCCAGAGAGCTTTGTGACAGATTCGGTATAGAGTTTCATGTAGCGCACGCTCCCTCCTGGAGCAGTGGATTCGAGGCGAAAGCGAGAGAGTTTCGTTATGCCTTCTTTGAGTCTCTCGTAGAGAGCCACGGTTACGATCTTCTTTTGACAGCTCACCACCTGAACGATCGCATGGAGTGGATGCTGATGCGCCTCGTCAGGGGAGCGGGAGTCTGCTCTCTGGCAGGAATGAGAAAAACCGACGAACGAGTGACCGAAGGAGGTCGTGAATATACGCTCTGCAGACCGCTTCTGGAGTGCGACAAAAAAACTCTGCTGAACTACCTGCACACCAACGGCATCAGCTATTTCGAGGACGGCAGCAACAAAGACTTTTCATATGAACGCAACAGATTCAGAAGCTCTTTCAGCGATGAGCTGATAGCTCATTACTCCCGCGGCATACTCAGATCTTTTCGCTATCTCGAGAGGGAGTGTTCGGTTCTGGAGAGTATGTCCGAAACCGTTTTTTCACAAAAGGATCTGAGGGTTGTTCGTCTTGGGAGTGCTGCGCTCGCGTCTGCGGCGGCCGACAGAGCGCTGAAGGGTCTTGGGTATTGTCTGAGCGCTTCGGAGAGAGAGGTTCTGGATGGTGGGCGTTCGACGGTCGCCGGACGAAAGTGGGCGATAGATGAGAGAGATGGATACCTCTTCATCTCGCCTTTTTTGAAAAACATTGTCATGAGCAAGGAGTTCAAAGAGCGGTGCAGACGCATCGGGATTCCGCCAAAAGTCAGGCCGTACTGTTTTGCCCAGTCGATAGATATCGGAAGTATAGAGGCGGTACTGAAGCGGTATTAGAGGATCTCGCCCTCGAGTGATCTTCTGAGCGCTTTCGTGATTTTGACCTTCTTTATCTCTCCGAGCAGCTCTTCACTGCCTCTGACCGTCACCAGTCTGCCGTCACCGCTGCGTCCCGATACCTGAGAGTCGCTTCTGAGCTCTTCGAAAAGCACCTCGTGCACTTTCCCTGTTTGGGTGGACATTATTTCGTCCACTATCTCGTCGTGTCTTTTTTGCAGTATGGAGAGCCTCTCGGAGGCTGTCTCGTCCGGAACCCTGTCTTCATATTCGGCCGCAGCGGTCAGCGGACGGGGAGAGTATCTGAATGAAAAAAGCTGATCGAATCTGACCCTCTCCAATACATCCATGGTGTCGTCGAAATCTTTGTCGCTCTCTCCCGGAAAGCCCACGATTATATCTGTCGATATACTTACGCCGGGCACCATATCACGGATCTTCTCACATCTGTCGAGGAACCACTCTTTGGAGTAGCCTCTCTTCATGCGTTTGAGTATTTGGGTAGAACCACTCTGGAGGGGCACATGGATCTGAGGGCATATCTTTTGGTTTCTTGCGAACTCGTTCAGAAACTCATCGTCCATATGCAGCGGATGGGGGGATGTGAATCGTATCCTCTCCAGTCCCTTGATCTCGGAAATCTTCACGAGCAGAGAGGTGAAGTTGTCTATATCGTATTTTGCCGAACCGAATCGTCTGCCGTAATTGTTCACATTCTGTCCCAGCAGCGTGACCTCTCTGGCCCCGGATTCTACGGCCCTTTCTATTTCGGCGAGTATCAGATCTGGTGGTATCGAGATCTCTTCGCCTCTGGTGGATGGAACGATACAAAAGGTGCACCTCTTGTCACATCCGATCGTTATGTTTACCATGGCCTTGTAGGGGTTGCTTCTGTACTCTCCGAAGATATAGGTGCTGTCGTCGTGGGATATCTCCACCTCTACAGCATGGTGGCGCCGACTCACATCCCGTATTTTGGATACATTTCTCGCGCCCAGCACGAAATCCACATAGGGTGCCCTCTTGATGATCTCTTCACCGAGATGGCTCGCCGTACAGCCGGTTACGCCTATCCTGGCTCCACTCTTTTTTCTGTCTCTGAAGACACCCAGTTCCGAAAAGAGTTTCGATACAGGCTTTTCTCTGACCGAGCATGTGTTGATTATGAGCAGATCGGCATCTTCCACTCTGTCGCTCAACTCATAATCGTCTTTTTCGCAGAGCTCGGCGACGATGTGCTCGCTGTCTCTGACATTCATCGCGCAGCCGAGTGTCTCGATATACAGTTTTTTGCTCATGCGGACAGTCGACCCGATACTATTTGACTATATGTACTTCGTAAATGTATTCGTCTTCGTTGAGACCGTACTTCAGGTCTCTCATATATACGCTGTACCCCATCTCTTCGAAATGCTCCATCATTGCGGACATCTCTTTGTGTGAGTTGTCGCGATCGAAGTAGAAGATCGATTTTTCATCCAGCATCTCTTCTATCTTTTTCAGTTCCACCGTTTTGGGTTTGGCTTTGAGTGACATTCTGGCCAGCTTCAGTTTCATGATCTACCTTTGTTTCTTCTCTATCTGTCGTACAGTCCTTTTTATGGACGGGCTGTATATCTATATATTATACTTCATTTTATGTAAAGGCACAATTAGATAAAATAACACACTGCTTAAAACTTCAATCCCGCATGCATAGAGACGATCATCAGACGACCTTGACCGGAGCGACACAAAAGAGATTGCCTGCCGTGCGAAATTATGGATTGACAAAGGAATGGTTTTGGAAAAAATAGTCAATATCATCGAAGCTATAGCTCACGAAAAGAATATCTCCGTCGACAGCGCGATGGAGGCGTTCAGGGAGGCTGTCGTCAAGACCGCGAGAGATTTGACGACAGAGGAGGAGAACTTCGAAGTCGTGATAGATACCGATACCCAGAGCTATCACATATACAAGACGGTCACAGTGGTCGATGCCGCCGACGAGAGGCTGCAGAATGATCCCAGGGGTTTCATCTCTCTCGAAGATGCCCGCGATTATGGAGAAGGGATCGAGATCGGAGATCAGATCAGAACCGAGTTTCATCTGGAAGATTACGGGAGGACAGCCGCGTCGAATCTCTTCAGAGAGCTGGAGTACCATATCCAGAGAAGGATAGAGCAGGATCTTTTCGAAAAGTACAAGTCCAAAGTGGGCACGATCATGATAGGTACCGTCAGCAGAGTCGACGACAACGGCAATACATATGTGGAGATAGGAGAGATCAAGGGGATACTCAGCCAGAGAAACCGGATAAAGGGGGAGTCGTTCAAAACAGGCGATACCCTCAAGGCTCTTTTGAGATTTGTGACCATAGACCAGAAGTACGGAATGTATCTGGAGCTTACAAGGACGGCTCCAAAGTTTCTGGAGGAGCTGATGAAGAGAGAGGTGCCGGAGATACAGGACGGTACGGTAGAGATCATAGCCTCTTCACGAATCCCCGGAGAGAGGGCCAAAGTGGCACTTAAGACAGATCGCAGCGATGTCGATCCGGTGGGTGCCGCAGTAGGCCAGAGAGGGGTCAGGATAAACGCGGTCAGTGCCGAGTTGATGAACGAGAATATCGATTGTATAGAGTACTCCCCAATTCCCGAGATATTCATAACGAGGGCACTCTCTCCCGCGATAGTCCAGAATGTCAGGACAGAGAACAACAACACCAGCGAGCAGAAGGCGATTGTCGATATCACTTCCGATCAGAAAGCCAAAGCCATTGGAAAGAGCGGGATAAATATCCGTCTGGCGTCGATGCTGACCAAATATCAGATAGAGCTGAACGAAGTAGAGGGCATGGTTGAGAGAGCTCCGCAGAGCACTCAGGAGACACAAAAAAGCGGAGATATTTCGGCTCTCGAAAGCCTCTTCAAATAGCACGCATCGTCAACGCGGCATCTCTATTTCACGACTTCGCCACACAGAGAGGTTGTCCATATCGGCAGACTCTCTGCGCACTACCCATCTGTCGGGATACACATCCACTATAGCATATCCGCACTCTCCGCTCTCGCGCGCGCATATCTCTCCCGGATTCAGATAGAGGGTACCTTCGACGGATTCGGCCTTGAATAGATGGGTATGTCCATAGACGATCATCTCGGCGTCGGGGCTCATATAGAGAGGCAGATGCATCATTTTGACTCTCAGATTTCCCAGAAGCAGATATCTGGGCTCTTTGTCGATATTGTACGAAGAGGACAGGTGAAGCATACCGGTGTCGTTGTTGCCGAATACGGCCGCATATGCAGTCCCGCTCTCTTTCAGCATCCGAAGATTCTCTTCCGTGCACAGATCTCCCGCGTGCAGCAGGTAGTCCACGCCGCTCTTTTCTATTCTGTCCAGTGCGATTCTTTGAAGTTCACTCCGGTTGTGCGGATCGGAGAGGACGGCTATCTTCACGATCGGTTTTTGTGGTCCAGGCACTCTATACTTCTATTCTGTGTTTGCATTTGAAGCATTCGAGAAGCTCTTTTTTGCGAACACTCTTTTTGCCCATCAGGTATCCGCACTTGGGGCACTTTTCGTTCACCGGTTCGAAATTAGCGATAAATTTGCATTTCGGATATGACGAACATCCGAAAAACTTGCCTCTTCTCCCCTCTCTTTCCAGTAGTTTACCCCCGCACTCCGGACACGGAACATCCAGCTCTCTCGGGGGCTTCAGAGGTTTGGTGTTTTTGCACCTGGGGTAGGATGAGCATGCCAGAAATTTACCTCTTCTGGAGCTTTTCACTATCATGGGCGATCCGCATTTGTCGCACACTTCGTCGCTTTTTTGCTCATCTTTGTCACCCTCTTCGGAGTCCCCTATGTTTCTGCTGTATCGACATTTTGGAAAATTGCTGCACGCGATGAACTCCCCGTAGCGTCCTTTTCTGATCACCAGCTCCTCTCCGCATTCCGGGCACTTCTCCCCCGTGGGTCTGGCTACCTTCAGGGATTTTATCTCCGTTTTGCCTTTGCCGATCTTTTCTATGAAAGGTTCGTAGAAATCCAAAAGCACCTTCTGCCAGTCGGCCTCCCCTTCGGCTATCTTGTCGAGTCTCTCTTCCATCCTCGATGTGAAACCGCTGTCAACTATCTCCGGGAAGTATTTCTCCAGCATCTCTATTACGGTAAATGCCGTCTCGGTAGGGTGTATCCTCTTTTTTTCTAGCGTGATATAGTGTCGGTTCTGGAGTATCGTGATGGTGGGAGCGTACGTACTGGGTCTGCCGATCCCGAGGGATTCGAGTCTCTTTATCAAGCTGGCTTCGTTGTATCTTGGGGGCGCTTCGGTGAAGTGCTGCTGCGCTTCGATCTTGTCGAGTGCGACACTCTGATCCACCGAGAGTTCCGGCAGCAGGCGATCCTTTTCGCTATAACCGACTACACGATAAAAGCCGTCGAAGAGCAGTTTGCGTCCATTGGCTCTAAAGGTCGATCTTTCGCCCTCTATGAGTATGGTCTGGGTTTCGAACTCGGCCTCTTTCATCTGACAGGCCAGAAAACGGTTGTATATGAGGCGGTACAGCTTCAGCTCGTCCGGAGCCAGATAGGCGGAAGCGATCTCGGGCGTAAACTCCACCATCGTGGGGCGGATGGCTTCGTGCGCCTCCTGGGCACCTTTCGATCCCGATCTGTAATATTTTGCTTTGGCGGGCAGATACTCTTTGCCAATCTCTTTTTCTATGAACTTTCTTGCCGCGCTTACGGCTTCGGAGGCCAGATTCAGGCTGTCTGTTCTCATATATGTGATGATACCCGTGCTGCCTTTGTCGGTCTTGACCCCTTCGTACAGCTTCTGCGCTACCATCATTGTCTTTTTCGGAGAGAAGCCCAGCTGCGTGGAAGCGGCCTGCTGAAGTGTCGAGGTCATGAAAGGAGGAGGGGTTTTGCTTTTGCGTCTGGCCTTTTCTATGGAAGCGACTCTGAAAGACTCTTTTTTGGCCGACTCCACTATCTCGGAGGCCTCCTTTTCGTTTTTCAGCGTCATCTTTTCTATCTTTTTGCCGTCGAATCTGTATATAGCGGCTTCGACCGATTTTGCGAAAACCCCTTCGATACTCCAGTACTCCTCCGCTTTGAAGGCTTTGATCTCCCGCTCTCTGTCGACGACGATTTTGAGTGCCGAGCTCTGTACTCTGCCTGCGCTCAGTCCTTTCTGTATCTTGCTGGCGAGCAGTGGGGAGAGCTTGTAGCCGACTATCCTGTCGAGCAGTCTTCTCGCCTGCTGAGCGTCAACGCTTTTCATATCTATCCGTCTTGGATTTTCCAGGGCGTTTTTGATCGCCTTTTTCGTGATCTCGTGAAAGACGATTCTGGGCAGCGTGGAAGGGTCTTTGCCTATCGCGACGGCTATATGGTATCCTATCGCCTCCCCCTCTCTGTCCTCGTCCGTCGCTATATACACCTCATCGGCCTTTTTGGCCAGCTCCTTGAGCTCTTTCACCGTCTGGGAGGCCTCTCTGGGAACGGAGTATTTGGGGATGAATCTCCCCTCTTCGATAGATATTCCGAAACTGCTTTTGGGTAGATCTCTGATATGCCCTTTGGAGGCTACCACTTTGAACTCTCTCCCCAGGAAGTTGCCTATCGTTCTCGCTTTTGCCGGCGACTCTACTATGATCAGTTTGCTCATTCTCACTCTTTGCTGATAGATGATTGGGAAATTTCGCCATTGTAGCACAAATCGTCATGGCAGTTCCAGCGTCGAGGCGCAAAACAGCTGTTACTTTGACCGAAATCGGACTATAATATCCATATCGGTTCGGGATCGGAGTCGTACCCGGATTCACGAGAGTTCGATCGAAAGAAAGAGAGGTGTACGAAATGGTGAAATTTTTAAAAGTGCTGGCGGCACTGCTGGTACTCTATTTTGGAGCGCAGTGGTATATCTCTGGCAACTCCGAGAGCTATCTGCGGCAGTATCTCGATACATTCGAGAGATCTTCCCATGGCGCCATATCGATAGAGATCACGAAATTCGAAAAGGGGCTGAGGAGTTCCAGGGCATGGCTGAAAATTGTACTGATGGATCCGGAGAGCGGGAGAGCTTCGGCGGCAGCCAGGATCAAAGAGAAGTCTGTCGAGGTGGATATAGAGCATGGGCCTGTCATTCTGCGCTACGGAACGGGTTTCGGGCTGATGAAGCTGCACTCGGAGTGCGATCTGGGCGACGGGAAAACTCCGCCCAAAGAGCCCGGGACGATCAGGGCGCTGTGCGGCGCTTTGATTGGCTTCACGAAAAAGGTGCACGAATCTGTGGATATAGACGATATACGCGTATCGGGCAAAGGCAAAGAGTCGGATATATATGTGGCTTCTCCGCGGGTTAGGGGCACACACCCTATAGACTCGCTTGTCGGCAGATTGAGTATCGCTACCGACAAGATGATCGTTTCTTCCGCTGTCAGAGGCGAGAAGGCGGAGTTGTCCAAAGCTGTTTTCGAAGCCGATATAGACGAGGTGTTTCCGGAGGGATTGATGCTGGGCAGCAGCAGAATATCGGTGGACAGAATCGACTTTGCCATGGCCGGCGCCAAAAAGGTCGCATTTTCCGGGAGTCTGGAGACCAGGTTGAGAAAAAAAGACGAAAAGAGAGCGGAAGCGGAGTTGATATTCGCCTTTAGATCTCTCAACGAAGAAGCCGTCGGTAAAGCATATGGCATAAAGAGTGTGGATACGGTGATAAGTTTCGAAAATCTCGGTCTCGAAGGACTTGAAAAGATGGCCAGACTCAGCTCCGACAGAACCGAGCTGCAGGTCAAGCTGGCCCGTGCGGTAAAAAAGGGCGATGACGCTCAGATGCAGAGGATGATTCTCGAGATAGAGGATCTCAACAAGCGTTTCATACCTATATACAATACCCTTCTCGTCCGGGGAGAGACGAAGCTCTCCATACACAAGAAGGTCGAAGCGGAGGAGGTCAGCACCCTGGATATATCTCTGCTCTATACCGGAGAGAAGCTCAAGGGCCCGATATCTTCTGCCCTTATCAATCTGGCGGCCAATGCCGACAACCTCTTCGAGGGCGACTTCGATATGAAGCTTTCGAGCAGACTTCTCGGCAGGATAGATCCCCGCGCCGCCGTACTCATGAAGAGGCTGAAAGAGAAAAACATCATACGCCGTGACGGTGTTTTCTATATTCTCAAAGGTCGCGTAGAAAAAGGCAGGATCGAGATAAACGGCGTATCCTACTCTCCGCAACAACTGATGGTTCTGCTGATGATGTGAAGCGATGTGCGCAATTTTTGGAATATTGGGAGACTACGATCGCGGGAGGGCTTTAGAAGCCTTCTCTTCTCTGTCCCACAGGGGTCCTGACGCATCTGCCACAATAGAGCGGGAGGGGTTGTATGTCGGCGCGCATAGGTTGGCGATCACCGGGGATCTCGAAAATATGGATCAGCCCCGCCAGGAGAATGGAAGAGTCGTTCTATTCAATGGAGAGATATACAACCACCAGGAGCTTGCGCGGGAGCTCGGGCTGAACGATCGCGATAGCGAGACCCGCCTGATATTGGCAGCCTACGGGCGCTGGGGAGAGGAGTTTGCCTCCAGACTCGAAGGCATGTACGCTATAGCTCTGATAGAGGAGGAGGGTGTCAGGCTCTACAGGGATCCATTCGGCAAAAAGCCGCTCTATTTCTTTTCGGACGCGTCCGTAACGGTATTTGGAAGCGAAGCCCGGGCGGTAGCCACGATACTCGGCGTGTCGCATACCATCTCCACCGAGGCGCTTGCGGATTTCATGTTTTTTCAATCCCCTCTCCCGCCTTTTTCGTTCTACAGGGGTGTGGAGCAGCTCTCTCCGGGAGAGATGGTGATCTGCGCTCCCGGCGGAGATATACACAGGAGATATTTTCGTTCGTGTTTGGGAGACTCGACGATATCGGATCCGGATGCTTATGACAGTGGCCTCTTTCTGGAGCGGCTGGAGCGGGCGGTTCGCGTGAGGATACCCTCTCGACTGAAGTGGGGTTCTCTGCTGTCCGGAGGTATTGACTCGTCGCTGGTATCGGCACTGGCGGCCAGGCAGGGGAGCGTGGATACATTCTGCGTAGGATACGAGGGGTATGAAAAGTATGACGAGAGGAGATGGGCTTCTATCGTTTCGGCGCACATTGGATCGACCCATCACGACTTCGTCATGGGCATGGAGGATTTTCTGGAGAGTGTGGACGAGTTCGTATCGCATATCGACGAACCCATAGCCGATCCGGCCGCGATCCCGTTGTGGTTTTTGATGAAGCGCATATCCGCGGAGGGATTCAGGGTCGTTTTGACCGGTGACGGCAGCGACGAACTCTTTTTGGGATATCGGCTATACAGAGAGTATTTCGCCATGGAGAGCGCCGGAGAGATGGTTTATGCCGGATGGCTCAAAAACTACCTCCGCTCCAACTTCAGC
>CAZYUW010000008.1:0-3481 GCA_964650685.1 uncultured Nitratifractor sp. | reverse complement strand
CCTACCACTCTAGGGTCTTTTATCGGTGTCCATTCGAACCCGACACTTGTTTTTCCCACTAATGTTTTGACATTTTTGATAACCGGCAACGAAGGGTCTGTCTTGATTGCGGTCATACTTTCTACGACACATCCGCTAAAGAGCAGAAAAAAGCTTGCGGAAATCATCGGAAATATCTTTCGGAATGATCCTGTCATAGTTGACTCCTTTTGGAATATTGTCTCTGATATGACTCTTCATGTCATCGAAGAGCGGTGCCTCAATGGTCATATTCTCTTTTTTTACCGGATGTGTAAAATATATACTATACGCGTGAAGAAAAACCCTTCTCGCGACCTTTTTCTTTCCTCTGCAGCCATAGAGCTCATCGCCCAAAATGTGTCTGCCAAGTGAACCCAGATGCACCCTTATCTGATGCGTGCGTCCACTGTGCAGTCTTGCTGCTATCAGTTCGCTCCTGTCTTGCAGCTCACACAGTTTCATGAAATCGGTCTTCGCCTCTCTGCCTCCTTCGACAATCGCCATTTTGAGACGATTGGCCGGATTTCTTGCTATCGGGGCGTCCACCGTCACATGATCCCTGAGGGGATTGTCAATCAATGCCAGATAGTACCTGCCCATGGTTTTGCTTTTCAGCTGCGCGCTCAATTCTCGATGCGCGTCGTTGCTTTTGGCTACTACCAGCGCTCCGGTGGTCTCTTTGTCTATTCTGTGCACGATACCGTGTCTCTCCTCCCCATAGATCGTTGACAGAGAAACTCCATGTTTTTTCAGCCAATCCACGAGAGTAGGCACTTTGACGGACGGAGCCGGATGTACCACCAATCCGGCCGGTTTGTTGATTACCATCAAAAAATCATCTTCATATAGAATCTCAATATCTATATCGAAATCCAGAAATGTATTCTTGTCGGGCTCGGTACTCTTCAGCTCATACTCAATGACTTCTCCGCCTTTGAGCCAAATGCCTGATTTGGCAGCCGAGACTCCATTGATCCAGACTGCCTGCAGATCTATCAGTTTGGATACCTGACTGCGGCTGCACTTCAAATGTCTGGCCAAAACCTTGTCCACCCTACCCTCTTTATCGACTATCCATCTCTGTATCATCTCTTTTGTCCGCCTGTATCTGCGATGATATCACATATGGCTTTAATAATATATTAAATAATATATTAATGTGGAACGAAATAGTCTGATGAGGATATTTTCTACTATGCCAATCTCGCGGAATTAAAAAAATTCTCTATTTCGTATCTCATAAGAACCGGATCTAATATTTTATTGATCTTATCCCTGAAAAGAGCCGCTCCTCTGTATCCAGATCTGGAATAGGCGTGCAGATGTTTTCTGAAAAGTATCGCGCCATATTCTCCATAGTGCCGCACCATCTGATCGAAATGATCCAGGACTGTACACCTGAGTATAGTTTCATCGACTGCAAATCCGGGATCTTTGATCTCCGCGAAGATCCACGGTTTTCCTATAGCTCCTCTTCCTATCATTATTCCATCACAGGCTGTATGGCTCAATACCATGGAGGCTTTTTGTGGAGAATCTATATCTCCGTTGGCTATAACTGGAATAGAGACACTGTCTTTCACTTCCGCGATCGCGTCGTAATCTACCGGAGACCTGAATCTTCCACTTCTTGTGCGACCATGAACAGCGATAAAATCGGCTCCGGCATCTTCGCACACTTTTGCTATTTCGATATGATTCTTCTCGCTGAATCCCAATCTCATTTTGACCGATGTGTAATCTTTGTCCGAGTATCTCACTATCGTCTCGATCGCTTTTTTCATCTTTTTCAGATCGCTCAGAAGCGCACTGCCCTGCAGATTGTTGACCACTTTCGGAACAGGACAGCCGCAGTTGAGATCTATCACATCGATACCATCTTTCTCGTTGAGTATATCTACCGCCTTTTTCAAAATCTCCGGATCGGATCCGGCTATCTGTACGGAGTAAGGTGTCTCCAGAGGACTTTTTTCGAGCATCGATGCCGTTTTTTTATTGTTATACACAAGCGCGTCGGAGCTGATCATCTCGCTCACTGTCAGATCCACACCGAAGCGCTTTACGATCGACCGAAACGGCATATCGGTAAAGCCGGCAAGAGGAGCCAGCATAAGTAGAGGCGAGGAAAAGTCAAGTTTCATCGCACGCGTTGTCAGCGTTGACGATATTTTCTATTTTATAGTTGTATTTTCCTCTTTTGAGTATATAGAATGCTCTGAATGTTTTAAACTCCTGTTCATCGTGCTCCTCCAAAAAACGCTTCACTCCATCGAGCATTTCATACTCGAAAAGCATATAGAGATAGGCATTCTGCGCTTTGGGAGTCTTGTCGGCAAATGATTTGAACAAAGAGAGGTTCTCATCGGGCGCGAATTTTTTAATCGTACTTTTCAGCAGTCTCATATACTCTTTACAATTCAAATCAAAACCGGTCGCAAAATTCTCTACTAAATCTACACTCCAGCCTATATCCTCGCCATTGTCGGCGCGTTCAAGCAATCTGAAAAAATGTTCTTTCCGCAACTGCGGTATATATTTTTTAAGTTTGAAAAGATCCTCATCTTCTACCATGAGAGAGAGAGCTTCCGATACTACACTTTCATCGTACGACTCTCTGGCTTGAAGCACCTGCTCTCTGAAAGGTTTGTCGATACGAAGCCTGTTGAGATGATTCTGTATCGAAAGGGGATTTTCCGGCGATAGAAATCTGGATATCTTTTTGGCTTTGAGATCCACATACTCTCCGTTTTCTATTTTGCTTGAAATCTCCAGAGCATCCATGAGTTTGTCCGAAAGGCCCTGCACAGTCCCTTTGGTCTCAATCATTGAGATGTTGAGCAAAGGAGCACACTCCTTTATATTGCCAATCGTGTAGTGGTGCTCTTTGGGCTCTTTGAGCAGTGCCCAGTACAGCGCATCTTTGAGCTCGTCCGCATCTCTGATCCATTTGCGTCTTTTGAAAAAACCTCTCGTGCCATAATAGGCTATATGCAGAATACTCAACAGATAAAATATTACAAGAGGCAGCGCTATCCAAAGAGCGATTGGAAGCTTGACCTGAATACCGGCGACGGCGACGGTATAGTCCTCCGCCGTAACCGTATAACTCAAGCCGGCAGCGAACAGTATATAGATCAATCCTGAAAATATATAGGCACCTAGACGCATAAACGCTCCTTAACTCTTTTTAAGTATGATGTTCTTTTTCGTTGATCTCACGACAACTTATACAGTATCGTGCGAAATTTTTCACCAAAAGCCTCTCTTTGCCGATCGGCTCTTCGCACATCTCGCAAATTCCGTATGTACCTGCCTGAATTTTACCTAAAGCTATCTCGATTTCGTTTAATTCTCTACGCTGCTGCTCTATGATGCGACCATCTATTTCGGTCTCGGTCGCCAGCGCGGCGTAATCACCCTCGTCTTTTGGCTCCTGGTTGCGCATCATATTGAGTTTATC
>CAZYUW010000007.1:0-4786 GCA_964650685.1 uncultured Nitratifractor sp. | reverse complement strand
GAAGTTGATAAGGGGTATCCCCTACTCCGTCTCCATCTTTGTCGAAACCCTGATAATCATCCCAGTAGTTACCGTCCCAATGATTTTTTACCGAATGCAAAGTTACTTGGTCGTCGTCGTAAACATTGTCGATATTCCCTTTGAAAACATTGCCTTCGATTATATTGTCTATACTCATCGAGTGAAAATAGACACCGACCGAGTTATATAAAATACGGTTGTTCACTATAGTGTTGTTCTGGTCCGGCTGAAATGGGGAGCGATCTATATACAACCCTCTCGCGCAGTATATCATGGTATTTTGACGCAAAGTGAAATTGCTGCAGTCTTTCAGTCCTATACCTAGTCCCGTCGTCCCCAGAGAACTCTTTATGACATTGCCGACAGCAATAGAATCCTGGGAATACATGAAAAATATCCCGACAGAATTGTGCTCGTAGGTATTGTAAAATACATCGTTTTTTCCTGCATACATGAAATGCAGCGAATAGCGGCTGTACTCACCGAAATTACGCGAAATCAGATTTCCATGAGAGTACCACACCACCATATCTCTCGATCTGGTCAAGTGATTCATGCTGATATTGTTGTCATTACTGTACCACAATCGTACACCGTCTCCTCTCATACCAAGGGAGTATGGCTTTGACCTGATCCAGTTTCTCGTAATTCTGGAGTCACTGACCTGCTCCATATCTATCCCAAAAAGAGAATCGTCGATACGACAGTTGTCCACGGTTACGAATCTAGCATTTTTGATCGATATCGCCGCATCTACATCTTCATGTCTGGAGCCGCTGTTGAGTATGCTCAGATTTTTTAGAGTGACATAGGAACTTCTTATCTTGACAACAGTACCGTTGCCATCACCTATTATTCTGGCTCTTTTGTCTATCCCGTCTATTATCAACGGTTTGTCTATGACTATATTACCGTGATACTCTCCGGGCGGCAGCTCTATCAGTGAACCCTCTTCGGCTTCGTCGATAACGCGCTGGAGTCTACTCTCCTTCGCGTTTGTATATGCCAATAGACTTATGAACCACAACATAGCTACCACCGCGTTTCTCACTTTCAGGCCTTTTCATCGCTGCATATCTGCCTTTCTGGCTTTTCGTTTGGATACAATCGCCAACAGACTCAGAACACTTATCGCCAAAAGAAGCCAGAATCCTGTGGTCGGATATGAATGGGTTGTGAACTGGGCAACTTTGCCATCCCCAAAAACCGTCGGCATAAAGGGTTTTATCTTGAAGGCTCCCCAGCCATGCATGTGATGTCCGAACCAGTATAGCCAATATGCATAAAAACCCAAAAAGATTGCCGGCAAAGTTACCGGAATCAGCATAAGTGCATCCAGTATTTTCGAATCATAGATCATATAAAGCACCAGCAACAGTGTCACAAAAACCAGCGCGTATGGAGCTATAGCCCTTAGATATGGGGCTCCTCTCTCCATAGGATCCATACCTATGAAGTGATTGATCGTATTCATTTCATGCACATCTCCACTGAAGCCATCGAAGTGATAGTAGACCGGAATGCCTTCGGGAAATGCCTCTTTGGGATAATTGGGAGCTTCGAGTGCGACATACCATATGGGCGTGCTCACCACATGAAGCTCTCCATCCTCCTCTATCATTTTCGCCAAACTTCCGGCTATCTCTTTTGGAGTATTGGGGCTGACATACTTGCCTTTTTGATAATAGTCCCATACTTTATATGAAATCGCGGGTATCTTGTCGGCTTTTCCGATTCTAGCCAATTCCACCACATCGTGAGTGAAAACAGCCGGTACAGTAAAACCATAAAGCAGGATGACAAGCGCGATCATTGTCAATATTTTCGCTTTTATGAATGGACTTTTCATTTTCTTCGGCTCCCTTCTTTATTGTGCGGTATTCCGCCAGTTTCGCTCATTATATAGAAATAAATATATAGATATTTGATTTATATCAATAATAACGATTTTCTTATTAATCTCGCAAAAATCGAACAACTATATATTTATTTGCATGGACGACTCCGAAAGAGGATTCGAAGTCGCCTGCTATTTGATTTAGAAAAGATTTGCGTTCTTTTCCACCCACTTGAGATACTCGATTATATCTTTGATCTCTTCATCTTTCATTCCCTGATCTGGCATTCTGAGGTTGAAATAGTTGATCATAGCCTCAATGTATGGATCGTTGTACTTGGATTTTGGATCCTTGATGAATTCCGCTACCCACTTCTCGCCATTCTCATGACGCTGGAGCACTCCAGTCAGATCTGGACCAGAAGATACTTTACCAATAACATGACAACCGCCACATCCACCTTCGTTGAATGCCGCTTCACCACGCTTGGCAGCTTCACTCATAGGAGTAGCCACTTTGCGTATCAACAGATCTCTCGCTCTGATTCCAACATCGGCGGTTTTGACCATATACTGCCAAATCATATTTTCAAACAGGATCGCTTTTTCCAGATCACCGGCTTTGACAGCTTCATCCGAATGCTTTTTCTGCTCTGCTATCTTGCCATATTGATCGAGAGCATCCTCCACCAGCGCTTTTACGACTGGATACTTTTCGTAGTGGTTCTCTTTGAGGAACTTGACGACACTCTGTATTACTTTGTCGGTCGCCGCGTTGGTAGCTACGGTCTTGTCATACTCTGCCTTAAGCTGCTCCGGGCTCATCTTGGCCATTTTCAGCTTCTGCGCGGACTCGTACTTCTTGTTGGGATCCTTGACCAACAGATAACCCATCATCTCGAGGTGCAGTGCCGAACAGAACTCTGTACAGTAGTAGGGGAACACTCCCTCCATATCCGCTTTGAATGTAACCGCTACGGTTTTGCCCGGCTCCAGAGATGTATGGACATTGTAGAGATCGACGGTAAATCCGTGAGTTTCATCCTCCGCTCGCTCCAGGTTTGTCAGATAGAATGTAACTGTGTCACCCTTGTTGACCGTAACATGTTCGGGGTTGATGTGCGAACGAACCATAGTGCCGTATACATAGACATGATTGCCTTTTCTGACGATCTTCTCCTGTCCGGCCAAAGTTTTACCCTCGTGAATTTCACCCGTGAATGCGTTGGTACCCATCTTGTAACGAACATGCGGATGGAGCTTGCTCGCACGGATCGCCACGGCCTGGTGAGGCTCGCCAAGAGGAATGGGCATATCGTAGAGCAGCTGCATTTTTTTGCCACGAATGTCGATCAACTGATGATTCTGAGGGTGCAGAGGTCCGATATTGTTGAACCTGTCTATCGCGAGCTTGTTCAACGCTATGATGTAATCACCCTGAGGATCGCAGCTTTTGCCCTCCATACCGCACAGGTGACCGATATTGTAGTTGACATTCTGACGATCTTCCACTTTACAGGTCTTGTAGTTCCATCGAACAACCTGAGAATCGACATAGAGAGAGGTGTATATCTCCCCATCCTGCCACTTTTTACCATACTGGTTATGCAAAGGCCCGAGTCCAAGCTCCGCCTGACAATGAGCTGTCTTTTTCAGATCCAGAATGGGTATGCCATATGGATCTTTGCCGGCATAATCTTTCGCGTCGATCGCCTTTTTGATCTTTTCCCAGCTGTATACTGTAGCGTGAGTATCCAGTTTACCGCAAACGACTATATATTTCCCATCAGGAGAAACATCTACGCCGTGAGGTGATTTAGGCTCCGGAACGAGAAAGAGAGCGTCGTTTTTTACCGCCACATCGATAGGCACGACTCTGTGACCGTTTACAATTTTCACATTTTTATCATCCTTTGCCAGTTCCGCCAGTTTTTTCCAGTTGTATACCTGCAAAAAATCGGTATCGTTACGACTCATACCAGCTTCGAACGGAGGCAGGCCTTTCTCTATACCGCCTGTATACATCTCTGAGTTGAAAGAGTTGGTAAAGCCCCATCCCTCACTCGCCTTTTTACCAGAATCGGACAAGTCCTGCATATATGGCGGCATTTCGATAGTGAAAGACTGATCAGGAAGTATCTTTCCTTTATCGTGATCGAATTTCCATACGGTCACACCACCCCTATATGTCTCCTTGTACTCCTCTATCGGATGATACCCGTTATCCAATGGCGCCCCGTATTGACAGGCCTCCAGGATATACTCGCTGTTTGGAGTAAAAAACGCTCCACCGTGATCGGATTTGAAGACCGGGTTGACAACGATCTGCTTGGTTACAAAGTCGCTCAGATCTATGACGGCCAAACGAGGATTGGCTTTATCGTTTATGACAAGCCATTTACCATCATACTCTCCGTTGGTCTCGGAAATAGCGGGGTGATGCGTGTCTCCCCAGGTAATCTGCTTACCTCTTATATTGCCTTGAGCGAGCACTTTTTTGGTGTCATCGTCATATCCCCAGCCCTGCCATGGCTCAGGTGTAAATACACCGATATATTTCAAAATTCTCATGGAAGGAACGCCATACACCATTATCTGGCCCGACTGTCCGCCGGAACTGAAAACGATATATTTGTCTCTCCCGCCGCTGGGTGTGTATGTTTTAGCGGCAGCCAGCAGATCTTGCTGTGTCAGACCTCGCTCTTTCATGACCTTTTCCACTTCCGACTCGGCCGAAGACAGAGTTACGCCTACCGTCACGGCAATAGCCACTGTCGAAAGTCTCTTGACGATCGAGCTCATGTAATCTCCTTTCTTTGTTTGATTTTGTTTAACCAAATCTATGACATGCAGATGGTGGAGTTCATTTTCACCATATTTCAGTCTCTAAATATACGCCATCCGGCCATTGGCTGGAGGGGAGGTTAG
>CAZYUW010000006.1:0-2503 GCA_964650685.1 uncultured Nitratifractor sp. | reverse complement strand
GGCGCCGACCTCCTCATGCTCTTTGAGCAGGGTTTTGTTGTCGGGGTCGGCGGCTATGGCTTCGCTGAGCTTTCTGTAGCGCTCCTGCGCGCTTTTGAGCTCACTGAGCTCCGCCTCGATAGCGTCTCTTGTGCTCAGTCCAGCCTCAAATTCTGGCTTTTGCGAAAGCATCCCGATCTCCACGGAGCGGTCTATCGTCCTTTTGCCACTGTCAGGCTCCTCTATACCGGCGGCTATCTTTATGAGAGTGGATTTGCCGCAGCCGTTCTGACCTACTATGGCTACACGCTCACCCGCTTCGAGGTGGAATCCCATCCCCTTGAATATCTGTTTGACATCGTAGTTTTTGTCTATCTCGTATAGATCGATATAAGCCATTCTCTTCCTTTTGCAGAAGCAATTTTAGCGTAAGTGGAGATCTGTATCCCAGGCGAGTCTGTTTTTTTGGAATAATAGTACAGTATCGTTTATTATCGAGTAGATCTGAAAAGAATCAATTAAGTATAGAGTCTACAGAGAATTAACAGCTGATGATGTTGATTAACTGCGAATGTGTGAGCGGAACACATAGTTTATATAAACACAAGAGCGAGTGCGCTATCGACGATCCTGATGTATTGCAGGGTAGAGGCTCGCTGGTGACAAAGCAAAAAAACTGGACGAGTTCGTGTCGGATTACTATGTTGTGTCCATGGTGCAAGCAGGCAGGCGGTGTGATGATGGGGTAATTGAACTTTAGTGTATAATTCACCACAAAATATACGCAAGGACGATCATGTTGGGTTGGCTTATCGGTATATATACCGTCTATATATTGATCAAAATATATCTCTCGTTTATGCAGGCGGGATATATAAACAGAGAGAAAAAGGGTGATCCCGTACTGATGCCGGCAGGTAGATATCTGGTGGCAGGTAACTACGCGGTAGCCAAAGAGAGGCTTGCCATAGCCGAGACTTTCGCGGAGTATCTGATCTTTTTGTGGTGGATGCTGGGTGGAATGGAGCTGTTGCAGAGTATAACGGGCAGCGGAGACGATATGTCGTCGTCTCTGCTTTTCCTGTTCGGTTTTTTCGCTTTCAACTATATCGTGACCCTTCCCTTTGGCATATACTCCAGATTTGTCATAGATCAGAGTTTCGGTTTCAACAGGATGACTCCGAAAATGTATCTGATCGATACTCTCAAATCCACAGCACTCTCGCTTCTGTTTGGAGGGGTGGTGTTCGCGATTATGATATATATCGTGTCGAGATACGAGTCTTGGTGGCTGTGGGGGTTTTTGCTGCTTTTTGGGGTGGCTTTGCTGCTGAATCTGATATATCCGACTGTGATAGCGCCGATTTTCAACAAATTCACTCCTCTCGAGGATGGCAGACTCAAAGAGTCGATAGAGGGGTTGATGAGAGATGCCGGTTTGAGAAGCGATGGTATATTTGTGATGGACGCGGGCAAACGAGACACCAGGCTCAACGCGTATTTTGGTGGACTGGGGAAGAGCAAGAGAGTAGTGCTTTTCGATACACTCAAAGAGAAACTCCGGGATGATGAGCTTCTGGCCGTGCTGGGGCACGAGCTGGGACACTACAGTCACGGCGATATCTGGAAAAACATAGGGATGATGGGGGTTTTTCTGTTTGTTTCGTTCTATCTGCTGGGACACATACCGCAGAGTGTGTTCACAGAGATGGGACTGACCCCCGCGCCGGGAGCGGTAATCGCGATCATCATACTGATGCTGCCGGTGTTGGGTTTTATATATACTCCCCTGATGAGCATAGTGAGCAGACGCAACGAATATGAGGCGGACAGATATGGCAGCGAGGTTGCTGGCAGGGAACATCTGATATCAGCCCTGCTGAAAATGGTAAACGAAAACAGATCGTTTCCAAAATCCGATCCGATATATTCGTTTTTCTACTACTCTCACCCTCCAATTTTGGAGAGATTGCAGGAGCTTGGCTGGGATCCTGAAGCGGATCCGAAGAGCCATTAGAGTGGTTCCGCTCGTGGAGTTTTCGTGGCTGTGACGATCAAGGAGATGCTCAAAGAGGCCGCCGTAAGGCTGGCTTACTGTGCTGAACGCCCAAGACTGGAGGCAGAGATACTGATGTCCCACTGTCTGGACAGAGACAGAGTGTGGCTCATGACGCACGACAATGACGAGATGGAAAGCCCCGATCGATACATGGAGATGATCCAGAGGAGGGTACAGCACGAACCTGTGGAGTATATCACCGGAAAAGTCAGTTTTTACGGCAAGGAATTCGGGGTTACCGAAGGGGTGCTCATACCTCGGCCCGAGACCGAAATATTGGTTGAAAAGGCGGCATCGCTGATAGAGAGTCGAGCTTTTTCCCGTGTCGCCGAAATAGGCACCGGCAGCGGGGTGATAAGCATCGTGCTGGCCGATATCTTTCCACATCTTGAGATAGAGGCGAGCGATATTTCGAGAAAGGCCATCGAGTGTGCGGAAAAAAACGCCGAACGCCATGGTGTCGCC
>CAZYUW010000005.1:0-2787 GCA_964650685.1 uncultured Nitratifractor sp. | reverse complement strand
CTGCCGCACCACTTTGTTTGATCTTCGATTGGCGTTTCCTCGATTTTCTTTAATTCAAGAAACAGAGAGATAGATTATTTTTTTGGATTTCTTGCTCTAAATATCGTGCTCGTATATTTTGAAAGCGGAACAGTTTTCGGAAAACAATACAAGCCGGCACTAAACGCTCAAAGAGTCGCGATTGGTCTGTTTCGAGATCTATTACTGGTTGTACCTTGTTGCAGATATCCAATCTTTTCTATACGCGCCCAAGGTGACGCAATCCCGGAGAAATGCTCGTAATTCATATCGATTGTTTTCGTGATGTACTGTGCAGGTAGGAGTTTTATTTCGATTTTGTTATTTTTATGATCTTTTTTCATCGATAAAACAGTTTTATTGTAATTTTTTGTAAGTTTTTGTCCTGTTTATCGTAAAAAAGAGCCAAAGTTATTCGATTTTTCGGGAATTTTAATCAATATCTAAGAACTCGATAAATATAATTGTCTCGTTATCAACACTTTTTAAAGGATATCTATGACAAAAGCTGAATTTGTTGAGCTGGTAAAAAAGCAGGGAGGTTACGAGAGCAAAGCCGCTGCGGAAAAAGCTGTTAAGGCTTTTACAGCCGCTGTAACTGAAGCACTGGTAAATAAAGAGAGTGTCTCCCTGATAGGTTTTGGAACCTTTACTACTGTAGAGGTGTCTGAAAAAAGTGGCAAAATTCCTGGAACCAACAGGACATACACAAAGCCCGCGCACACCGCCCCCAAGTTCAAAGTTGGTAAAACTCTCAAAGACGCAGTGGCGGCCGCCAAATAAGATTTTTCATGTGATCGGCGACGATGCTGATCACAGTTTTATCCACTCTTTTACTTTTTCAAACGCTTTTTCAAATCTGTTTTTATGTGGATGGCTTTCTACACCGAAGCTTTCCTGAAGTCTGTTGAGCATGCTTTTTTGCTCCTCATTCAATTTTTCAGGGAGAATCATTTTTATTTGCGCTATCAAATCACCCTTGCCCCGTCCATGCACATCTTCTATACCCTTCCTTTTAAATACGAACCGTTCTTTATCTCTCGTGCCAGGCTTTAACGAGAGTTCGAGTTCGCCATCCAGGGATGGAATCGTTATGGTTTCTCCCAATATGCATTGAGTAAAAAAGACAGGTACCTCTATATAGACATTGTTTCCGTCTCTGATGAAGTGCTCATCGTCCGCGACACTGAAATATATATACAGATCACCTCTATATCCCCGCTTGTCTTCGTTTCCTTTTCCGGGTATCCTGAGTCTGTTGCCGGTATCTATGCCTGCAGGGATCGTTACCGTTACAGTTTCATTTTTTTCCGTATATCCGCTGCCTTTACACTCTTCGCATCTTTCTTTGATGATTTTGCCGATACCGTGACAATGCGGACAGTCCTGTGCGAATGTCATGAATCCCTGACGCATGACCACTCTTCCCTGTCCGCCACATGTAGAGCATGTCTGCATAATCCCATCTTTTGCACCTGTTCCTGAGCATGAGTCGCACGGTGTTTTGTATCTCAGATTCAACTTTTTGCTGACACCGAAAACTGCTTCATGGAAGTCTATATCCAGTTCGGATTCGATATCCAGAGCATATTTCAGGTCGCTTCCGCGTTTCCTGCTTTCTCCGAACCCTCCGCCGAAACCGCCCGAAAACATAGAGTTGAATATATCCATGATGTCATCCATACTGCTGGCGTGAAAGCCTGCACCCTGGCGCTCCAGACCCTCTATTCCGTATCTGTCGTATATCTCTCTTTTCTTTTCATCGCTAAGTACCCCGTAGGCTTCGTTGATCTTCTTGAACATCTCTTCAGCCTCTTTGTCTCCCTGATTCTTGTCGGGATGATATTGCAGGGCGAGTTTACGGTATGCCTTTTTTATTTCGGCTCCGGTGGCGTCTCTGTTGATCTTGAGGATTTCGTAATAGTCTATTTTTTCCATTTTTTCTCCATATCGAATGTATGGTATATCTATTTCACGAGCCGACACGGTGTCTTTGAAATGCTGCCGTGTTGGCACTTTTGCGTCGGCCGCATTTTACCATAATATAGGCAAATTGGATATAATTATTCAAAAACAGGTGATTGAGATTATGGTAGTGCATGTGGTGATGTTGGAGTTTAGAGAGGATGCGAACAAAGCTGAAAATATCCGCAAGGCGAAAGATATGATCGACTCGCTGGAGGGCCTGATACCATCTCTGCTTTCCATGAAAACGGGTATAAATTTTTCTCGTGAGGAGAGAGCGATGGATCTGTGTCTGAGAGCGGAATTTGAGGATAGAAAAGGATTGCGAGAGTATGCTGAACATCCTGAACACCTAAAAGTCATAGAGTTTCTAAAGACTGTATCAGAGTATTCCAAAGTTGTCGATTATGAAACGGTATAAGATAGAAAAGTTTGAAAATCTCGTAGAGGCTTTCAACGCTTTGCCCGGAATCGGGAAAAAATCCGCCCTCAGACTGGCTTACCATATAGCCGCTGAAGATGGTTTTTCAGGCATGAAACTGGCTCACGCGATAGAGGAAGCGGTAGGCTCTCTGGGAAAATGTCGCAGATGTCACTCTATTAGCTCCGATGAACTTTGTCCAATATGCAGCGACGAATACAGGGATCATAGAAAACTTTGCGTGGTACAAAACGCGAAAGATATCTTTACGATAGAAGAGTCCGGATATTACGACGGGCTTTACTATGTAGTGTCGTCATTGGAGGATATGGATGAGGAGCATTTGAGTGCCGCGGTCGATGGAGTTGAGGAGGTGATATTCG
>CAZYUW010000004.1:0-13530 GCA_964650685.1 uncultured Nitratifractor sp. | reverse complement strand
AGTCTGTGGTGGAAGAGGATATCGGAAGAGGTGATCTGTTTTCGAGAGTATCAGAATCAAAAAGAGTGAGTGCCCGGATTGTCGCCAAAAGCGATGGTATATTCGCCGGATATGAATATGTAGAGACATTGGCATCCTACTTCGGTCTAGAGATAGTATGGAATATAAAAGATTCCGATCGTTTTGAAAAAGGGGCTGTGCTTTTCGAGGTGAATGGAGATTCCAATAAAATTCTATCTCTCGAAAGATCGATATTGAATATAGTGATGCACGCAAGTTCGATTGCGATATTGACAGACAGATATGTGCGGAAGTTGAAAAATTACGACTGCATGCTTTTGGACACAAGAAAAACGAGACCCCTTTTGAGGGATTTCGAAAAGTACGCCGTTAGATGCGGAGGGGGAATAAATCACAGAATGGGATTGGATGATTGTCTAATGATCAAAGATACCCATCTCAAAACCATAGACGACCTTCAAAGTTTTGTAACGCACGCAAGATCGAGGATCCCCTTTACCGCAAAAATAGAGATAGAGTGTGAAAACATCGAGATGGCCAAAAAAGCCATGAAGGCAGGTGCCGATATTGTAATGTGCGACAATATGTCACCGAAAGATATCGAAAAAGTTGTATACTATAGAAATGAGGGGTATCTTCAAACACTTCTCGAGGCCAGCGGCAATATCACACTCGAAAATATCGAAAGTATCGCCAGTACAGGAATAGATGCCGTCAGTACAGGCAGTATTATACATCAAGCAGTATGGCCGGATATGTCTATGCGGATACACGATGACTGAAATACCGACAGAGATATATGCTTTTAAAAGCGAAGAATTTATTCGGATTTTGAAGAGATTCAAAAGAGTAAGCATACTGTCTCACATAAATCCTGACGCAGACACCATTGGTACTGCTCTGGGAATATACAGTATCTTGACAGATGCGGAAATTCCATGCGAAGTGGTTAACGCTTCGCGTAATCTGCCTGTGTATCTGGATTTCCTGCATGGATATGACAAAATAAAAACCGGTATCGAATTCGAAGACTCTCTGATAGTTACATGTGATTGCGGAAGTATCGACAGACTGGGTATGGATATAGAGGGAAGGACTGTCGTGAATATCGACCACCATATAAGCAATACATATTATGGCCAATTAAATATTGTTGATATTACGGCCACAAGTTGTTCGGAAGTAGCATTAAAGTTGATGGAAAAATCATTTCCCGTATCAAAAGCTGCGGCCGAATCGTTCTATACGGCTATGATTTCTGATTCGAGATATTTTACCGCATCCAGTGTAAATATAGATACATTCAGAATGGCGGAAAAACTGATAGAGCTGGGAGCGGAACCGGTACTTGCGGCAGGCAATCTGGTGCACAGGAGATCTTTGGCTTCCATAAAAATTCTTGGTTTGGCGCTCAGTTCTCTGAAATTGGTCGCAAATGGACATATAGCTGTAATCTCTCTGGATAGAAAAACAATTGACAAGTGTGGAGCCAAACCTGAAGATATGGAAGGTATTGTAGATTACGCAAAGTCACTCTCGAGTGTTGAAATCGCCATAATGGTGACTGAGATGAGAGAGTACATACGAGTATCTCTTCGTTCAAAAAAATGTGATATAGTTAATTATGCGAGAAGTTATGGTGGTGGCGGACACATATATGCTTCGGGTTTTGAAATCAGAGGTTCAACTTTGAAAGAGGTTGAAAGCCGTGTAGTTTCCGAACTTGGAATGTTGGTAAAACGGATAGACGAATGAGAAGAAAAACAGTATATAGACGATCTAAAAAGAGAGGGATCGGTGCGTGGTGGTCTGGTTTGTTTATGCTTCTGCTCGCGGCTGCAGGCGTATATATATATACCTCTCCATATTTTGAAAGAGTATCACCCAAAGTAGAGATAGATAATAAAATATACAGAGGCAGGAAAAAACCTGTAAAAATCTTATTAAACGATAATGGTACTCTTAAAAAATACCATATTACATTAAGTGACGGCAGGCGGCAACTGGTTCTCGCATCGGGAGAGTTTGTACCGCCCGTATCAGAGGCGGCGCTGTCGGTTACATTGCCCAAAGACAGTGGTCTCGACAAAAAACAAAATCCCTGGTATTTGACCGTAGATGTGAGCGACAGCAGTTTGTGGAATTTTTTCAAAGGAAACCACACTGTAGCGCAAAGTCAGGTACTTATAGATACCGAGCCACCGAAGATCTCCATTGTTGCCGCAAGTCCCAGCATAGTAAAAGGTGGTAGCGCGCTGGTTGTTTATAGAGTAGACGATGACAATCTGAAAGAGACTTTTGTGGAAGCTGGAGGCAAAAGGTTCGAAGTCGTTACTTATAAAGAAGAAGGATATTTTGCGACATTGATAGCCTGGCCCTTCAGGAAAAAAAGATTTATGGCCAAAGTTGTAGCTGTAGACAAGCCTGGAAACAAGAGCAGTAAAAAAATACCTATCAGACTTGTGGGCAAGAGATACAGAGTTTCCTGGATTCGCGCTACCGATAGATTTATCGACGGCAAAATATCCGAGATAGCCAGGAAAGATCCAAGAGCGTCAAGGGTGAAAGATAGAATAGAGAGATTCAGGGCAGTCAATGAGGGTATGCGAATCAGAAACGAAAAACTCATCCATAAAGTTACGAAAAAGGTAAGCAAAGTAAATTTCGCCACATGGATGCCGAATGCGTTCTATCCACTGAAGTCAGCCAAAAGAGTAGCCGATTTCGGCGACGAAAGACACTACTACTACAAAGACAAGGAGCATGAGATATCGTTGTCGTATCATCTGGGGTATGATCTTGCGAGTCTGAGAGAAGCTCCGATATACAGCTCAAATCCCGGGAAAGTCGTTTTCGCGTCTTATAATGGTATCTATGGCAGACTCCCAATAATCGATCATGGATTTGGTCTGTATACACTCTATGGTCATTGTTCAGAGCTGCTGATAGAAAAAGGTGATGAGGTCGAAGCCGGAGACATTATAGCCAGGACAGGCAAAACAGGGCTGGCGCTGGGCGACCATCTTCATTTTGGCATTCTTGTGCAGGGGGTCGAAGTCTGGCCGATGGATTGGATGAAAGAAAACTGGCTTAAAAGTCATATAAGAAAAGTATTTATCAATGCGGACAAAGTCATCAGAAAAAATAATTTGTTATAATTCCTATTACTTGGTACAGTATATGCAAAGGTCGAGAAGAGGGGTGGAGATATATGTTTCAGCGGACAATTGAGAGAGCAATAGAGATTGTCGGAGTGGGTTTACACAAAGGCAAATCCATCAGATTGCTGTTGGAGCCGATGGATAGCGATAGCGGCATAGTATTTTACAGAAGCGATCTTGGGAAGAGTATAAATCTGAGTGTAAACAATGTTTGCGATACCAAAATGGCCACCGTTATTGGCAATGAGGAGTTGCAGATATCGACTATAGAGCACTTTCTTTCCGCCTTGTATGCCTATGGGATAGACAATCTCAGAATTGTGCTCGAAGGGAACGAGATGCCCATAATGGATGGGAGCTCCATCTCTTTTTGCCTCTTGTTTGATGAGGCTGGCATCAAAGAGCTTGATTCCCCAAAAAAAATAATCAGAGTCAAGAGAAAAGTCGAGATAGAAGAGGACGGCAAATATGTCTCTCTCGAGCCGGATACCATACCTGTTTTCGACTACGAAATCATGTTTGATCATCCGGTTATAGGCAGGCAGCGTTATAAGTTTGAATTCAGCAAGAAAACATATATCGATAATATATCCAGAGCCAGAACATTCGGTTTCGCGAGAGATATACAGAAGCTGCAGAGTATGAATCTGGCATTGGGCGCAAGTTTGAAAAACGCGATAGGTCTGGATGAACACAAAGTTTTAAACAGCGAAGGTCTCAGGTATCCTGATGAGTTTGTAAGACATAAAATATTGGATGCCATTGGTGATATGATGGTAATGGGGTACAGTATGTTGGGGCGTTATAGATCATTTGCCGGAAGTCACAGGTTGAATCATCTTCTCACCAGGAAACTTCTTTCCGATGAGGCCAACTATGAGGTGGTAGCCGTATCCAGATTAGGCAATAAATCTTATGCGAAAAGTTTTGCGTAAGGCGGTTCTGTTTATAAATCCGATTGCCGAGATAGTAGAATTTGCCATTTATATAGAAGGTGTTCTGGATAAACAATGGCGGAGACGGGGGTATGTGTCGGATATCTTGATAGATGAGTTGCATAGCAGTATAGTCAGACATGGAATAGAAGCTGTAATATATGTCAATGGTCCCGGTAGTTTCATGTCTGTCAAATTGACCTATGTGGCCCTCGAAACATTGAGAATAGTTAAAGCTATACCCTTTTTTGGATGCAGTGCTTTTTGTCTCAATGGCGGTAGACCGCTCAAGGCGATGGGAAATCTCTATTTTATCAAAGAAAAAGAGACTATAATTACGCAAAAGTTGAATGAAAAAATAGAGCAGGTTTTTCGTTTCCCTTCAGTTTTGGACGATATAGAGCTAAAAGAGAGTAATCAGCCGGAATATATTATACCTGCCGTATAAGGGTAATCGTTTGTTTATCAGTGTGCCAGCGACAAGCGCCAATCTGGGTCCAGGTTTTGATTCATTGGGCTTGGCGATAGATCTACGCAACGAGATTGTGATAAAACCGTCGAGATTTCTCAGTGTATCAACCAATGGCGAGGGCGCGTCCAATCCAAAAATAAAGAAAAATACCCTCTTTTTGCGTATATTCAACGAATATTATAAAAAACTAAAAGGCAAAGATGGGATATTCAGATTCGAATTTATAAACAGAATACCTATTTCGAGAGGGCTCGGCAGCTCTTCCGCTGTCATTGTCGCCGCCATAACCGCCGCACATGTCGCCGCTGGAGCGAAATACAACAAGCGTAAAATTTTGAATCTGGCGCTTCGTCACGAACATCATCCGGACAATATAACACCAGCTGTAATGGGAGGTTTTAACGCCGCCTGCATAGAGGGTGACAGAGTATACAGTAAAAAACACAGACTTCCGTCGTATCTGATGGCGGTTCTCGTTGTGCCCGATCGTACTATATCAACAGCCAAGTCCAGAAATGTTCTGCCAAAGACATACAGCAAGGAAGAATTGGTTTATTCGCTTTCAAGAGCGGCTTATATGACAGCTCTTTTCATGAGTGAATCCTGGGAACTTTTAAGGATTGCCTCCAAAGACAAAATACACCAGGACAGACGGATGAAGGTTATGCCAGAACTTTTCGAAGTCCAAAAACTGGCATTGGAAAATGGCGCGTTCATGAGCACACTCTCCGGAAGCGGTTCGACCTTTTTTAATCTGTGCCATAGAGATGATGCTCAGGCATTGAGTGAAGTGTTGAAAAAACGATTTTCCCACTTTAGAGTTATAAGTTCCCATCTCGATAATTACGGTGTTATTGGAAAGCAGTAATTTTTTTGATATAATGCGAATGAAAAATTATCCTATTCGAATGTGTATAGCCTGCAGAGAGAGAGAACCCCAGAGCAAACTAATCAGAGTACAATTTGAAAAAAATCGGGTAATTCCTTATACCGGCAAAGGGCGCAGCAGTTATATTTGTCGTAAATGTTGTTGTGATAGAAAAAGATTACAAAATGTGTCGAAACGCTTTCATGTAGATGAAACCGAATTGGCCACTTTATTAAAGGAGTTGGGTAGAAATGGAGAAAATTAAGATTCAGGAGATTGCGGCTGAAGCCGGGATGTCTAATTCCGAACTGATAGCCAGGGCGAAAGAGCTTGGTTTTGATGTGAAGGTCGCTGGCAGTTCAGTCACTCCCGACGAAGCCAATATGCTTATGAACTACGCTTTGACCGGCAAATGGCCTGACGGATTGTCGAAAAAGAATGTTCTCTTGAATGATGCCGAAAATACTGCAAAAAAAGATAGCGACACAAACAAACATAAAAAGAAAACCAGGCTGAAATCCGAAGAAAGCGCGAAAAAGAAAGAGGCGCAGACCGAAAAGAGCAAAGGGGTGTCTGCCGGTAAATCCGATAGAAAAAGAGGCGGAATTGCCGTTTCAAAAAAACCCGAGAAAGCGAACAGGGATAGTTTGGAGCCGATTGTATCCCAAAATATCGAAAAACCTGAAAATAAAGACAAAAAAAGCGCTTCCAGAAGAGGAATAACGATAGTTAAAAAAGCCAAACCTGTTTCTCATACCGATAAGCGCCTGTCTCTTTCAGAGCTTTCCGTTTCCACACCAGGCATATCCCCCAAAAAAAAGAAGAAAAAAATACCTGCCGAAGCGAGAGATTCAGGTTCGAGATTGGAAATATTGGGAGACAGAGATTTGGGAGGTACTGTTGAGCTTTTCGAAGAACAAGAGATAGTGCTTTTGGATTTTTCAGATAAAAATATTTTCGAAGAGCAGCAAAGACAGGAGCAAAAAAGGAAAGAAGAGGCAAGAAAAAGAGCTTCGCAACCGACCCCGATACATGGAAAGCAATATCAGCATAAACCTGGTGGTCGATCTATTCGAAGGGGTGGCAAAAAGAAAAAATACACCAAAGCAGAAAGCAAAGAAAAGGTCAGTGTGGTAAGGATTCCGGAAGATGTCAGGGTTTATGAGTTTGCAGACAAAGTCGGCAAAAGTGTGGGAGAGGTTGTAAAAGTACTTTTTGCTCTCGGGACGATGGTTACCAAAAATGATTTTTTGGATAAAGATGCGATTGAGATACTCGCCGAAGAGTTCGATGTGCAGGTAGAAACGATCAATCCTCTTGATCAGCTTGATTATGTAAGTCAATATGACGCCGTAGAGGATGAATCACTCCAGATCAGACCCCCCGTCATTACCATAATGGGGCATGTGGACCATGGAAAAACATCTTTGCTGGATAAAATCAGATCTACCAAAGTTGTTGACAAGGAGGCCGGAGGTATCACCCAGCATGTAGGGGCGTATCAGATAGAGAAAGATGGCCATAAAATTACATTTATCGATACTCCCGGACACTCCGCTTTTACGGAAATGAGAGCGAGAGGAGCGCAGGCTACCGATATAGTCATAATAGTTGTTGCTGCGGACGATGGTGTCATGCCACAAACCAAAGAGTCGATCTCTCATGCGAAAGCCGCTAATGTACCGATAATTATCGCTGTCAACAAGGTAGATAAACCAACGGCCAACCCCGACAATGTAAAATCTCAACTGGCGGAAATAGGTATTTTACCTGTAGATTGGGGAGGAGAGTACGAGTTTATAAATGTTTCGGCTCATACCGGCGAAGGAATTGATGATTTGCTGGAAACTATATTATTGCAGGCTGAGGTTATGGAGCTTGGCGCCAATCCAGATAGAAAGGCGAAAGCGATAACTATAGAGAGCTCCATAGAAAAAGGTTTTGGAGCTGTCGCCAACATAATTGTCAAGAATGGCACCTTGAAAGTCGGAGACAATGTTATTGTAGGTACGACTTATGGGCGAGTGCGAACTTTGATATTGGATGACGGAAGCAGGGTGAAATCTATAGGTCCAAGCACTCCAGCTGCAGTGGTGGGATTGAACGAGGTTCCTCAGGCTGGCGATGTCATGATTGCGATGGATACTGAAAAAGAGGCGAGAGAACTTGCCGAAAAACGAAAAGAGTATGCCAGGGCCAAAGAGCTTTCAAAGAGTACCAAAGTGTCTTTGGACGAACTGAGTACTCTTATAGCCGAAGGACAGATCAAAAAGCTGCCAATTGTACTCAAAGCGGATGTTCAAGGATCGCTGGAAGCAATAAAATCGGCACTCAATGAATTGAAAAACGAAGAGGTGAAGGTTGAAGTCATACACGATGGGGTTGGAGGTATAACCGAAAGCGATGTTGTATTGGCAGACGCCAGCGAAAATGCACTGATTATCGGATTCAATGTGAGACCAACGGGTTCCGTCAAAAATAAAGCTAGAGATTTAGGGGTTGAAATTAAAACATATTCAATCATTTATGATCTTGCAGATGATGTAAAAGCGATGCTTGGTGGCTTGATGAGCCCTGTAATCAGCGAGGAGGTTATGGGTCAGGCAGAGGTACGAGAGACATTTGTCGTTGCAAAAGTCGGTACAATAGCTGGCTGCATGGTTAGTGATGGCATCATAGAGAGGAATGCGGGAGCGCGACTCATCAGAGATGGTGTGGTGATCTATACGAGCAGGATCAGTTCACTCAAAAGATTCAGTGAGGATGCAAAAGAGGTGCGCTCCGGTTTCGAGTGCGGGATCATGCTTGAAAACTTCAACGATATAAAAGAGGGCGACATTATCGAAACATTTAAAGAGGTAGAGGAGCAGGCTACGCTATGAAACAGTCCGATATCAAGCGCAAACGGACTGAATCGCTGTTGAAGCAACTGATTCCAGAGGCGCTTGGTACTCTGGAAGATACCGTAATGAACTCCATAAATGTAACTGATGTGTTATGTTCCAGAGGACGATACGACGCGAAAGTGTTTATAGATCCCCAGGAGTTTGACGAGAAGGAGAGAGACGAGGTTCTTCGTAAACTCAAAAAGCTCTCTCCATTTATAACGGAGTATGTAAAGGAGACCGAAGGATGGTACAGGGCTCCCAATTTTACTTTTGAGTTCGACGACGATTTGGAGCGCATCAATAGAATGGAGATACTGTTCGAACAGATCAAACAGAGAGATTCCAATGGATGAGTTGAGTGAAAAAATTTCTAAAATCGTCAAACTTCATGGCGCAGAACTGTACGATATAGAAACACTGAAAGAAAACGGTCATACGATTTTCAGAGTATATGTAACGGACAGGGACGGCATAGATTTGGATCGGTGTGCCGATATATCCAGAGACATTTCACCTTTACTGGATGTATATCCACCTGTTGTCGGGCACTACAATCTGGAAGTAAGTTCTCCAGGAATAGAGAGAAAATTAAAAAAAATTGAGCACTTCAAACTGGCCATGGGAGAGAATATTCAGATCAAATTGCGAGACAAGACAAAAGTAGAGGGTATTTTGCTCGACGCGGACAGAGAGAGAGTGGTTTTGAAAACCAGATACGGCATAGAGGAATATTCCAGTTCGGATATAGATTCGGCCAAAACGATTTTCGAATGGGATACTTGACTCTTAAAAGTATATTACAGTCTGTGATCAATATTTAAATTCTACTGAACCAACAGCAAAGCACCCTGCTTGAAACCCGCACGATTCCCGCGGCCAATATTTAAAATCCATTAAACTAACACTCATAGAATTTTTAAAAAATATAAAGGAGTGTGTTATGTCAAGAGCTATAAAAAATGTTTTAATCGGTTCCATCGTTTGCACGGCTTTGGCTGTAGGCTCCACAGGGTTGAGCAATATGGCGGGAGGTGTATCGCAGGATCCTTTTTCTTCTATTGATAAAATATTCGAAATGCAGATGCGTCAGATGCATGAAATGAGAAGACAGATGGATCGTCTTTTTCAGAATTTCGAAAACAATTTCAGATCTTCGCAAATCGCGAGAACACCCATACTTGTTCATTCGTCCGGCATCATGAGTTCAGGTTTTGTGGACAAAAAAGATCACTATGAGTTGGAAATCAAAGTTGATGATCTCAAAAATTCGAAAATCAATATCACTACGGAAAACGGGATGATCACCATAGAGATCAGTAAAAACAAAAAGATTGAAAAAACTACAGGCAATTATGGAAAAATCATCAGTTATACCAACAGCTCTTCAACACAGAGCTTCACTTTACCTGCCGATGCCGACCCGGCCACGGTAAAAGCCGAAGAGAAAGATGACGCAATTTTGCTCAAGATCGAGAAAAAAAAGCAAAGCGGCAGTACAGTTCCAATAATCAAGAAAAATGACATCAATTCATCGAAAAAAGATAAAAAGAAATAGCCAAATAGTGCGTGATGTCGTCGCGTCAGCCTCCATGGCTGCCTGGGAGGCTGGCAAAAGCGTGTATGCGTGCGGATCTCGTCACGCGTTTCATCTTCATCAGATTAAACAGCAAGCGGATAAACTCTCAAGCAAGAAAATTGTTATAATGGCAGGATAAGATAATCTGGCGATACCGCAAAAGGGAGAAGATGCGGTTTATATCTCTTTTTCTGTCTTTTTTTATCATCCTCTCTGCATTGGAAGAGACAGGAAAGATAAAAAACAACGAAACGAATGCTACGGGCAAAAACGATGATTTGATTGTCGTCAACTCACAGTCAGATTCCAATGAAGGTTTTTCTATTTCGTATTCGTACGAGGTGAAATATGTCCATCTGCCTTTGAGCTCAATGAAGTATATATCCCTGAAATATGTGCCGGCGCCTGCCGCATACGATCTCATGCTGGATTACGGCCGAAAATATCTTCTCGTGAAAAGCTTGAAAAATCCGGCCGAAAAGTATGTAGATGTATTGATCGACAAATCACATCAAAGAATGTATGTGTATGTGGATGATATTCATCTGTACAAATGGAAGATCTCGACCGCGAGGAGGGGCTACTGGACACCCACGGGGAACTACAGACCATATACGCTTCACAGGATGCACTACTCCAGAAAATATCACAACTCTCCCATGCCGTGGTCAGTTTTTTTCAAAGGCGGATTCGCTATCCATGGAACGGATGCGCTGAGACATCTGGGGAGGCCTGCATCTCATGGTTGTGTCAGATTGCATCCAAAAAACGCGAAGATACTCTACAAGCTTATCAGGCGGTTTGGAATGCGCAATACATTGATAAAGATTCGAGGATAGCAGCTATATTATCAAGCCCTTTTTGAAAAGTTCCCGTCTTATTGTTTCTATAATTTTGTTTTTGGGGTATCCGCACCAATCAGGAGCGAGTATGGTGCCATTGTCGATCCCGGCGCTTATTCTCTGCACTGTGATTCGCTCCGGTTTCAGCATGAGCGCTTCCGCCAAAATTTCGATATAAGACTCCAATGAAATGGGGGCGTATTTTCCACTTTTATATTCGTTTGCCAAAGCGGTTTTTTCCACCACATATAATGGATGGTACTTTACTGAGTCTATTCCCCACCCATAGATTGTTTTAGCCGAGTGTAGCATCATATCCCTGTTTTCTCCAGGGAGTCCAAAAATAAGATGAGCGCAAACATTTATTCCGAGTTCTTTGGTCTTTTTTATCATCGACTCAACACTGTTCACGCTATGGCCTCTGTTTATTGTCCTGAGTGTATTGTCAAAGACACTCTGGACACCATACTCTATCCAGATCTCATGTTCTTTGGACAGTGAAGATATATATTTCATGCTTTCGTATGTGATACTGTCGCTTCTCGTTCCTATGCTGAGTCCTATAATATCGTTCTGATTCAAGGCTGTTTCATACAGTACTTTGAGTGTATCGAGGGGAGCGTAAGTGTTGGTGAACGCCTGGAAATAGACGATGAATTTTTTATAACCATGTTTCGCACCCAGAATCCTCTTCATTTTTCTTATCTGTTCGAGCAGTTGCGAAATCTGAAGATTCAGTATGGGATTGTCTTTGCTATCCAGACCCAAAAAAAACTTTTTGGAATTTTTATGATAGTTGGGACTGAACGATTCGTTTAAACAAAAAGTGCATCCTCCCCTCGCCACGGTGCCGTCAATATTGGGACATGTAAAGCCACTAAGCGCGACAGGTATCTTGGCTATTTTGATGCCATATTTGTTTTTGAGATAATTGCCAAATGTCGGTACTGTTTTATATAGACCGGCCTTGTCTATTTTGCCATTCAACCATAGCCTCCACAGTCGATCGTTTCCGCGCATCCTCCAGCAAAATAGTCGCCGTCGAAACTGACCAATGAATAGTTCCTATCTTCTCCCAGTGCCTGCACCAGACCGTCAATAGAGAGAAATCCCAGCGAATCCGCTCCGATATATTTCGCGATCTCATCAGGGTTCATTTTTGTAGAGATCAACTCCTCCTGAGTGGGGGTATCTATACCGTATCTACAGGGATATTTGATTTCCGGAGATGCTATCCTCATATGAATCTCTTTGGCGCCCGCTTCTTTCAGTATTCGCACAATTTGCCTGGAAGTGGTTCCTCGTACCAGAGAATCATCTATGATGGCGATTCTTTTTCCCTCGATGAGATATTTGATCGGCGATAGTTTCAATTTGACTTTAAGGTCACGAATCTGTTGAGTGGGTTCGATAAATGTTCTGCCTATGTAATGATTCCTCACTATCCCCATTTCAAATCTAGTATCAAGCCCCTCCGCAAATCCTATTGCCGCTGCTATTCCGCTGTCTGGAACAGGAAGAACGAGATCGACATCTACAGGATGTTCTTCGGCGAGCTTTCTCCCCATTTTGATTCTTGTCTCGTATATGTTTTTGCCATCGATGATGGAATCAGGGCGTGCGAAGTATATATACTCAAAAGCGCAGGGATGGTAGTCGGGTTCAAATATCTGAAAAGATTTTGGTTCACTGTCAGGTTCGAATACCAGCATCTCCCCGGGGCGAACCTCTCTTATGAATTTTGCGTCCACCAGATCCAGGGCGCATGTTTCACTCGCGACTATATAACCTCCATCTTTTAGTCTTCCCAGGCAGAGAGGTCGGATTCCATATCTGTCTCTAATGACGAACATTTTGCTTCTGCTTTGGATGATCAAACAGTATGCTCCTTCTATTCTGCCAAGCATGTCTTTAATGCGATGCTGAAGGTGCTCCTCTCTGCTTTTGGCGATCAGGTGAACTATGTTTTTGGTATCCATATCGCTCTGAAAAATCGCCCCCCTATCGATCAGTCTGCGCCTGACGCTGTGCTTGTTCGTCAGATTGCCGTTGTGAGCGACTGAAATTTCACCGAGTTTGTATCTGGCGAATACAGGTTGCGCGTCCAGTACAGAACCTTTTCCGGCAGTGGAGTATCTGTTGTGACCTATCGCGCAGGTTCCTTTGAGTATTTCGAAACTCTCTTCGTCAAACACATTCGTCACCAAACCTCTTTTTTTTATCAGTCTGATATGCTCGCCATCCGAAGTACTGATTCCGGAAGATTCCTGTCCCCTATGCTGCATGGCAAAAAGCGCATAATAAGCTATTTTGGAAGCGTTTTCACTGCCGTAAACACCTACAACGGCACACATATGTTCTCCTTTGTCAATTTCTGACGACTATGCCTGTATCAGGATTCATGCAAACCCAGACAGTCATTGATCGTATAGAAACCCTCTTTTTGTTCATGGAGCCATTTTGCTGCACGCAATGCGCCTTTGGAAAATGTCTCTCTGCTTGTTGCCGTATGAGAAAGCTCTATAAACTCTCCATCATTATAAAAGCCGACAGTATGGCGACCGACTATATCTCCTCCCCTAAGAGCCATCACCCCAATTTCATCTTTTTTTCTGGGACCGATCTGTCCATCTCTGCCGCTTATCCTGACATTGTCGATATCGAGACCTCTGCCGTTTGCGGCGAATTCAGCCAGCGTCAAAGCAGTACCACTGGGCGCGTCCACTTTGTGCCTGTGGTGCATTTCCACTATTTCTATATCAAAATC
>CAZYUW010000003.1:0-7983 GCA_964650685.1 uncultured Nitratifractor sp. | reverse complement strand
GTTCGTCAACACTCAACAGACCGTCTTTGAATTTTATATGTATCGTCTTTCCGTTCACTACGGGCATCTCCCATCTGTATGTGTATGTTCCCGCACAGGAGAGTGTGGTTGTAAACAAAATCCCTATCAAGGCTATCAGTTTTATTTTCATTATCCCTACCTTATCAGTCCAAAGAAGTGTTTTGGCGTTTATGTTTTTTTGGTCATAGACGAAAAGTTATGTCATAACTAACATATTTTTCTTTTGTAACCACTTTGTTGAAATATCTGTCACGATATGATAGTATTGAAATGTAAACGAATATATTATCATAAAGAACAAAAATGATCAAAATTGGCAGATATGTATATTTGGTGCTGCTTTTGTCGGTATCGATATGGGGGATGGAAAGTCTAAGAGAGAAAATAGCCAATATGTTCATGCTGGGTTTCACCGGTACCGATATAGAGAGAAACTCCAGTATCATGAGAGACATTTGTGAGCGTGGATTGGGAGGGGTTATACTTTTCGACAAAGCAACAGGCAAAAAGGGGGCGAGGAAAAATATAGTCTCTCCGGCACAACTTCGCAGATTGGCCAAAAAGCTATCCTCCTGTTCGAAAGATCTTCTGATCTCTGTCGATCAAGAGGGTGGTCTCGTGCAGAGACTGAAAAGTGTTGACGGTTTTTTCGGAAAATATCCCAGAGCTTCTGTGGTAGCTGCCAAAGGAGAGAAGTATGCGCGAAAGATATACGCCCAAATGGCGAGAGAGCTGAAAAAAAACGGAATCAACATGAATCTGGCACCCGTTGCCGATCTGGCACTCAATCCCAACAATAGAGTTATCGTAAAATACGGGAGGAGTTACGGCAGCGATCCAAAAAGCGTATTCAGGTATGACGCTATTTTTATAGACGCTATGCACAGATATGGGGTGCTGACGGCATTGAAACATTTTCCAGGACATGGATCGTCCAGCGGAGATACGCATAAAGGTTTTGTGGATGCCACGGCTCAATGGAAAAAAAAGGAGATTGAACCTTACAGACTCCTTATAGACAGAGGCGGACTGGATGCCATTATGGTAGCTCATATATTCAACAGGACTTTGGATGAAAGATTTCCGGCTTCGCTGTCTCGAAAAATCATCAGAGGAATATTGAGAAAACGACTGGGATTCAAAGGTGTGGTGATGACCGACGATCTGCAGATGAGTGCTGTAAGCAAACACTACTCGTTGAGAGATACTATCATGTATGCCATCAGAGCGGGGAATGATATTCTGCTTTTTGGTAATCAGCTCGATAGTGCGCATGGTGTCAGATTGAAACGACTGGTAGATATAACACTCGATCTGCTGAGGCAAAAAAAGATCGATATCGAGGATATAGAGCTTGCCAACAGACGCATAGAAGCGATGAAAAAAAAGATCGGTAGAAGGCTGTTGGAATGAGATTTTATAGTCGCAAAGAAGCCGGTGAGTTGATGGCGGAAATGTTGATGTCCTATAGAGGAGCGGGTGATACGGTCGTGGTGGCTTTGCCTCGGGGTGGGGTGCCGGTGGCATATGAGATAGCGACCAAACTGGAACTTCCACTCGATATATTTTTTGTCAAGAAGATCCCCAGTCCATATAACGAAGAGGTTGGCATCGGAGCGGTAAGCGAGAATGGCTTGATACGGATAGACTCACGGACTGTTGAGGCGATGAATGTAAGTCAGGAGTATATTCGCAGTCGTGTACACGAGAAGCTGAGACAAATGGGAGAAAAAAGAGTCTTGTATGGCAGGTCTGGCAGTGACTTTGGTTCCAAAACGGTAATAGTTGTAGATGATGGTATAGCGACCGGTTCCTCGATGATGCTGGCGGTAGAGGCCCTGAAAAAAGCCGGCGCGTCGAAAGTCGTCGTAGCCGTACCCGTAGCTCCAGTAGAGCTGATTCCCACGCTCAAAGAGATGGCCGACGATGTCCAGGTGTTGCATCCTGATCCAAATCTGATCGCGGTAGGGCGTTTTTACGATGATTTCCACCAGCTTGAAGATAGCGAAGTGATCGATATTTTACATAAAAGTTCGAGGTTGCGGTCGTGATAGTCGCTTTGGATATCGGATTGAAGCGTATAGGTATCGCGATGAGTCCTGATGGCAGAGTGGCGATTCCGTACAGGCCTGTATTGAGAAAGGGACGCAAGCAGGCTGCTGCCGACATAAAAAGACTCCTCGAGGAGTGGCAGGTGGATACTTTGGTGATAGGCATACCTGTCGGAGGCAGCAGTGAGGAGGAGATGGGGCGAAGAATACGCCATTTTGTAGGATTGCTGGGATTGCCAGAAAGCGTGGATATACACTATCAGGACGAGGCTGATTCATCGAAGGAGGCCAAAGAATCGATGATGGGAGTCATAAAACAGCGTCGTGACGGCAGAATAGATTCGCTTGCCGCGCAGATTATTTTGCAACGCTGGCTCGAGAGGCGGTTATGATAAGACTGCTTTAGAAGAGATGAATCATATTAAGTGCGGTATATTAACAATAGCGCGAAGTTTTTTTGTTAGAATCAAAAAAAAAAACAAAAGGGGTTAATATGCTCAAAGATCTGATCACATTGAGCGTGGGTAGCGCTCTATTGGCGAAAGAGAAGGTAGAAGAGGAGCTCAAGGATCTCATAGAGAAAGGAAAGATGAGCAAAGAGGAGGCCCAAAAGGTCATAGAAAAAGCCAAAGCCAAGGGGGAAGAGCAGGAGAGGGCGCTCAAAGAGGAGATCAAAAAAGCGCTCAGAGAGGTGATAGAAGAGATGGGGTTGGCTACCAGGAGCGATATAGAATCCTTGAAAAAAGAGAATAAAAAGTAAGCGTTTGTGTTTTAAATGTTATCTGCCCGGCAGGGTAAAGAGGGTATTTCTGTTTCTTCTGAGTATATTTTTGCTCATAAAAAGAAAGAGGCGCTTTCTATTCATGACGCCTCTGGAGCCGGACGATCTGTGCGAAAATATTTCCACTCTGGGTGCAAGTTTCATCAAGCTTGCGCAGGTTTTGGCCACGAGAGCGGATTTTTTCGACGATAGATATTTGAGCGCGCTGCGTACTCTGCACGATGAAATCCCCCCGATGTCTGACGAACATTTCACAAAAGTTTACGAGACGGCTTTCGGACAGGAAGAGGTATTTGAACATTTCGAGCGCAAACCCATCGCAAGCGCTTCTATCGGTCAGGTTCACAGAGCGAGACTCAAAGACGGCACACAAGTAGCCGTCAAATTGCGCAGATACGGGATAGTGGATCAGGTAAAGGCCGATATTGTCATACTCAACTTTTTCAATCGTCTGTTCAGGCCACTATTTTCAGCGTATACAAAAAACTCTATCGATGCCCTGATAGCAGAGTTCAGCGATATGATACTCAAAGAGGTCAGTCTGGCAAACGAACTGGCCAACCTGAAAAGTTTCCGCAATGTCTATTCCGAAAGCGATATAGTATTTCCGGAACCATATGAGAGATATTGCAGCGACGACGCTCTGGTCATGAGCTTCGAGGAGGGTATACGGTTCGACGACAAAGATGGCATGGGTCGCTACAAAGTGGATTTCATGCGGGTTATGGAAAAACTCATACTTTTCTATACGGAACAGATGCTTATAAGGGGATATTTCCATGCCGACCCCCATCCGGGAAATCTCCTTGTTCGTTCCGACGGCACTTTGGTGCTTCTCGATTTTGGTATGGTAAAAAGGATGTCCAATCCGACCAGAATCGCTATCATAGAAATGGTCAAATCCGCTCACGAGCAGGATTTCGAGCTCTATATTTCCAGCTGCAAGAGACTCGGTATCATATCCTATGAAGCACCTCAGGACAGGATGACGGAGCTGGCTCAGAGAATGTTCGATATTTTCAACGACGATACCCTGGATGCCATGAGTATGCAGGAGCTGGCTTTCGGTGTGATGGCTTCGATGAGAGATTTTCCATTCAAGCTGCCCCAGGAGGCAGTATATATCATGAGAGCCAGTGCCATAATAGAGGGGCTGGGTACTGTATATATCGACAATTTCAATGGCATCAAGGATATCTTGCCGATACTGCAGCGCAATATTCCCCGTGCTCTTGGCGCTGACTCAGGGCTGATAGAGTTGATTTCAGAAGAGGTGCACGCTCTGCCTCTGAGGATAAGGCAGTTGCATACAGCCATACAGAAGATCAGTGAAGACGAGCTTAGGGTGCATTTGAGTGAAAGACAGCTGGAGTGGCTGGAGAGCAGAATATATACCCGTATGCGCAGCGAAAAATTTTCTTTGGTGATGATATTTGGAGCTTTTTTTATTATTTTGCTTGATAGATCCTATATGACTCCGGCATCTCTTCTTTTTCTTGCCGGAATCTTGAGAATGTTGTACAGCAGATAGTCCCGGATCTTGAAAAGTTTTATTTTATGAAGTGTCGGATTGCTCATTTGGGTATATGCAACAGTGTATAGTGTATAATGTTGCAGAATTTGGGTGTGGGATATCAAAATGATTGAAGAACTTATAAAATATGATGAAGAGGGAAAGAGTACATTTCTGGTCTACAGAACGATAGCGTATGCTCTTACAGCCTCTTTTCTGGTGGCTGTATGGATGTTTTTCGATTATTTTATCGACAAAAGAAACTTCGAACTCTTTTTGTTTATGCGTACACTTTTTGTCGCGTCTGTATTGGCAGGTACTGCAATATACTACAAATTCGACAGATCCATCAGAAACTATAAGATTTTAGGACTTTTTGTATATTTGATGGTGATAGCTTCGATTTTGCCGATGGTGTTTATAACCGATAATATGTTTGCTTATTTTCTGGGCTTCAGTACGATTTTTTTCGGAACATCTATTATCATGGTCTGGCCGTTAAAGTATCTGCTGTTTCCCATGTTTTTCAGTGTGATTATACTACTGGGCAAGTTGTGGTCGGGATGGCCCCCATCCAAAGAGTTTGTAGTTGGTGCTTTTCTTGTCGCGAATGTAGCTTCGATATCCGCAGTCGCCGGTTGGCTGACATACCAAACACACATAAGAACAGACGAGCTTCTCGATAAGCTCAATACCCTTTCGATTACCGACAAGTTGACAGGTTTATACAATAGAAGGTTTTTCGATGAGGAGCTCGAAAGGGAAATAGCAATTTCGGCCAGAATGGGCAAACCGATATCGATGATGATCATAGATATCGATCATTTCAAAAACTACAACGACTACTATGGTCATCATTTGGGTGACGAGTGCCTGAAGAACATAGCTATTTGCCTAAGAAAAAGCGTGAACAGAAAAACAGATTTTATAGCACGATACGGCGGTGAGGAGTTCGCTGTTGTATTGAGGGATACAAACCATTTTCAGGTCAGGGAGATTGCTGAAAAAATTTTATTGGAGATCAGATTTCAAAGACTGCCTCATCAGGCGTCCGAAACTGATAATATAGTTACGGTGAGTATAGGAACCGGCACATTGACGGCAGACAAAAATACCGAACCGAGAGAGTTGATAGAGCTTGCCGACGATGCGTTGTATCGAGCCAAAAAGAGAGGCAGAAACCGCATAGAGTCCAATATGGCGTAAACTTCCATGCAGATACAGTGACTTGGGTATATGTAGCCCTATTTGATTCTTCTTTCTATTTGTGTCGCTATATGTCTGCTGAGTTTTTCCAGCAGTTTGCTCTGTGTATCTACGATCGACTCCGTATCCTTGCCGCCGCCTCTACCGGTATAGTTGAAATTTTCAAGTACGACAGCCCGATTGTCTGATTGTCTCACCAGACTCCATCTGCCCTTCATCGTAACGGTACCATTGGAGTCACCGTCATATCTGTCTACATGGAGATATATCCTGTACGCGTCGCTTAGAGGCTCTTCCCAGGGATACGACAGAAAAGTGTAACGAGGGATCAGTTTTTCCAGATTTTGTCTCAGGACCGACTGGATGTTTTTTTCGAGGGATCCAGCCCATCTTTCAACTTCGTGCACATTCAGATGTTTGTCGCTGTATCTCGTAACGATTTCTGGTTTTTGCAGATATTCCGATGTTTCCACTTCCGCAATTCCTACTATTCTCGAATGAACACTCTTTTTGGATATCTGGGTTGTCTGTTTCAGATCCGATTTCAGTTGATAAAATTCGGATTTGCTGCTGCATCCGGCCAGGAATATACCGATTATTATAGCTGCAATAGTGTGGATTGTATCGAGTTTCATATCATTTACCTCTTATTATCGATTCTGGATGCCTCTCCAGGTAGTCGCTCAGATGTTTTATGGATCTGCTCGTTTTGCCGAGTTCGTCCATAAGCTTGGTGAGTTTTTTGAGTATAGCTGAATTTGGATCGAGATAGCTTCTGTTGATATTCATTGCGGCACCATCGAGATTTTTCAATAGTTTGTTCAGCTTTGGAACGGTATCGTTTTTGATGCCGCCGATAGTCTTTTCGAGATCTTTGCCTATCTTTTCAAATGGAATAGCGGAGAGTTTGGTAAGCAGTACTTTAAGATCCATTTTGAGAGATTCGAGTGTGGCCGGTATCGAAGGAAAGACATAAAAACCTCGTTTCTTTATCAGTTGTGCCTCTTTGGCGTCTTTGTGGAAATCCAGATCGATAAACAACTCTCCGGTTATCAGGTTGCCGTTTTGCAACTGGGCTCTGAAACCTTTGTCGATGAGTTTTTTAAATATTTTCGGATCTATGTCGGAGCTGTTGTTTTCACCCTTGCTGTTTTCTATGGCGAATCTCTCCGGTTCTATTTTTATGAGAATAGGTATGGTAAATTCGGCACTGTCCGCATCCCCTATAAGTGAGTAGTTTACCACTTCGCCTATTTTAACGCCTCTGAACTCTACGGGCGATCCTATCTTCAACCCTCTGATGGATTCTTTGAAATAGACCCAGAAGTACAGCTCTTTTTTGTAAGTGATCTTTTTCGCTTTTTTCAGATTGTCGTACAGTATAAACCTATGCCCCTCTTCGGCGATTTTTCCAGTTTTGAATTCCTTAAAATTTTCAAATGCTATACCACCCGACATGATAGATATGAGTGATTCGGTTTGGATTTCCACTCCATCGGCTCCAATGGTCGCGCTTATCCCGCTGGTGTTCCAGAATCTCGTCGTATCCGATACCAGGTCCATAAATGGTTCAGTGACAAATATATCTATCAATACCTTTTTGCCATCAGGGGTCAGATGATATCCCGTTACGCTGCCGGCTTTGAGTTTTTTGTAGTATATGGGTGAACCGGTTTTCAGAGATCCTTTTTCGTCCGCTTCCAGCACGAAATATTTTCCTTTGGAAAATTCGGAAATAACAGGAGGATTGTCGAGTCCTTTGAAGGTATCGTGCTTCGCGCTACCTTTGTGCGGATCCATCTGGATATACGAACCCGAAAACAGAGTATCCAGCCCCTCTACCGCGTCTGCACTCAATCTGGCATGAACTATCCAGAATCTGGTACCTTTTCCCAGATAGTTTTTCATCTCTTTTTTCAGTTCCGCAGTAATTATGACGGATTTCAGGTTTTTGTCGAACACTACATCGGTAACTTTTCCAACCTCAATGTCTTTGTATTTTATAAGAGATTTTCCTGCTTCAATTCCCGTGGCGGCCCTGAAAGTGATATGGACTGTGGGTCCTTTTTCATAAACGGTTTTCGCGATAAGCCATATCCCTATGACAAGTGCGACTATGGGAACTATCCATATGGCAGATACTCTTCGCTCTCTTTTTTTGAGTACTGCCTGTTTTATTCCGTTTTGGGTATCGTTGTTTTCTGCCATTAATTCCTCTTTTCAGTCATCCCAGATCAGCCTGGGATCAAATCTCATGGCCGCGATCATTGTGAGTATCACGACCACCAGGAAAAAGAGTGCGCCGGGCGCGGCTTTTATCTCCGTAATACCCTTGAAATGCACCAATGCGATCATTATGGCCACCACGAATATGTCTACCATGGACCATCTGCCTATGAGTTCAGTCAGGT
>CAZYUW010000002.1:0-9628 GCA_964650685.1 uncultured Nitratifractor sp. | reverse complement strand
GCTTCTAATATTTTTTCTTCAAGTTGCTTTTTGTTAATCGCTCCTTTTTCATATAAAAGTTCGATATTTATAAGAATGCTCGAAAGTTCCGTTAGGGGCTGTCTCCACTGATGGGCGATATTGCCTATCATCTCACCCATGGCCGCCAGCTTGTTTTGATTGGCCATGAGCTCTTCTCTCTCTTTTTTCAGACTATCATCCTTTTTGTATATTACGACCACGAGCAGATACAGCAGCGCAAACAATAAAAAAGAGACGAAACTGTTGATAAGAAATTTTCTGCCATGTATGTGGATGATATCGGAAAGCGGTACTTTCAGCGATATCATCGCTCTGAGATCCCCTGTTTTTTCGTTGAAGCCTGCTTTTGGACCATACTGCTTTACAAGTTCTTTTGGGGCTTTCTCTGGAGTACTGTGACATCTCATGCATGATGGCCCATTCCTGTCTATTGGAATTGCTGTAAAAAAATATTTTTTCCCGTCCTCGTCCAATATCGTAGAGTACTCTGCAATCTCTCCTTTGCGAAATCTTTTCAATATAGCGGCCTCGAAGCTGTCGGCTTTGTTGTATGGGTTTCTCGGATTGGTAGCTGCCAGCTTATATTCATACGGTATTTTTCCTTTTTCCCTCTGTTTTCTGGCATGAATATCGTGAATACATCGTGTAATGTATGTAGATGAAAGTATTTTGGGATCGAAGTACTCTTTGTACAGTTTTCCCTCCTGCTTCAATTTGTAAATTACTGGTTTTTGAGTATTTTCAATATACCATCTCAATGCGTTGGTCGTATCCAATATCGTTTTGACCTCCCTTTTGGCATCCTGTATGACAAGCTCTTTGTAGAAACTGTAAAACATTGCCGTACTTACTATATAAACGAAAATGAACAGTACAAAAACTATTTTTAGATTTATTTTTCGGTGGGGTATTGGATTAGCCTTTTTTGATTTCAAAGATATATCCTCTGCCATAGACATTTCTTATGATATTTTTGCCAATTTTTCTTCGCAACTCTTTTACCAGAGACTTGATCGCCTCCTTGCTGGGAGGCTCGAACTGCCACATGCGATCGTATATCTCGTCGTAAGTGACTATTTGATCCGATTTTTCCAAAAAAAACTCCAAAAGACGACTTTCGCTCTTTGTCAGACGAAGAGTTTCGCCTTCTGAAAATATAATTTGTTGAGAGGTATCGTAAAAACGACTCTCTGTCAGATATATCCTTTCATTGGTGAGTGAAAGTTCATCGGCCACATATTCAAGAGCCTCGACCAACTGTGCTCTACTAAACGGTTTCGTGATATATTTGGATATTTTCAGCTCGATTGCTCTCCAGAGATATTGTTGCTCCGAGTGTGCCGTCAATACGATAACGGGTATTTTTCTATCTATCTCTCTGATCTTCTTCAACGCATCCAGTCCATCCAGTCCCGGCATCATGATATCCACTATCAACACATCGTAATTGGAAACAGTAAATCTCTCTACGAGCTCCTTTCCATCCTTGACGGAATCGACACTGTAAAAAAAGTGCCCGAGAATTTCCGTGATGTTTTTACGGATACCATCTTCATCTTCCGCATAAAGAGCTTTTTTGCCCGACAACAGTTTCAACCCACCCCTTTCATCCATTTTAAGTATTCCTGAACCAGATTTTTTGCCGCAATTTGGCATTCAATTTCTTCTCGCCTTATCGACACCATTGTCGTTATTATATTTAAAAACGATGCAACACTAAAAGATCCGATACGGTATCGACAAGACATCTAAATTATATAAGAGTAGTGGAGAGACAGATGCAGCTCTTTTCGATTTGAACAGTACCTGATTCAACCAGCAATGCAAGGGCTTTTTTGAACATCTTTCGGCTGAGTCCGAATGTCTCACGCAACTGCTCCGGCCTGCTTCTGTAGCCGACGCGCAGACTCCCTCCGGCATCCTCCAGCGCTTTCACTATCTTTTCAGAAGCCTCCGACAGTTTGGCCTCCATCCCCGGTGGCCGCAGAGAGATATCCAGCTTTCGATCGGCCCTGACCCTGGTGATGTAACCCTCCCTGCGATCTCCGACAGCCAGCTCCTCGAAGACCTCGTTGTCGAAAAGCATACCCTCATAGCGATTCTCGGCGATCACTTTGTACCCCATGGGGGTTTTCGCGAGAATCGTCAGGCTCATTTTTTGGCCGGGCCTGAGCCCCCTCATATCCCTCGTGAAGTATCTGCCCAGTTTCTGTGTAGCGTACAATCTGCCGCTCTTTTCGTCCAGACACACCCTCAGCAGCTTCTTTTCGCCTATACGGAAATACTCCTTCTGTTGCGACAGGGGAACGAAAAGGTCTTTGGGCAGCCCCCAATCTACAAACGCTCCATAGCGACGATAATCTTTCCCCTCGAAAAGAGCGTACTCGTCCAGCATCGCTATAGGGCGCTCGGTAGTGGCCACAGGGCGATCCTCGGAATCGTGATAGCAAAACACCTTTATGGAATCACCCACTCGCATATTCTCCCGCGCGTACACTTTTGGCAGCAATATTTCACACATATCGCCGCTCCTGAGAAAAAGACCGTGTTCACTCTTTTTGTATATCTCCAGAGTGTTTACCTTGCCGATCTCGATAGACTCGGATATATCTTCACCCCTGTTCGGTCTCATCGATCTCATCCTTCTCTATCAGATCCTTCCTCCGTCCATGCTCGTCGAACTTTCTCTGAAAATTGCCCCTGATGATCAAAAAGGTCATCCATGAAAACATAACAATCGCGAAGATATAGAAGTAATCTCCCAGACTCATAAACTATCCTTGTTCTTTTCAAAAAGATCCAGATGCCCGTCGTAGTTCTGCCTCAAGGCTTCATACGCGACTATACCGACGGCGACGGAGAGATTGAGACTCCTGCCGTCCGAGACCATAGGTATGGTGACGCATCTTTCGGGATGTCGCCTGAGTATAGACTCCGGCAATCCTTTTGTCTCCGAACCGAAAAACAGATAGTCTCCAACGCGAAAATCCGCTTCCCAGTATGGTCTGTCGGTTTTGGTCGTCGCCAGATGGCACCCCTCTCCGACAGGGTGTCGAAGCGAAAACTCCTCCAGAGAACCCCAGACGCTCAGATCGAGTCTCTGCCAGTAGTCCAGTCCGGCTCTGCGCAGAGCCTTTTCACCGATATCGAAACCGAGAGGTCCGATCAGATGCAGCCTCGCGCCCAGATTGACACACAATCTGCCTATATTTCCGGTATTCGGCGGAATCTGTGGGGAAACCAAAACTATATTGAACATATCGCGATCAAAACACTATGGTTTTGTTCCCATATACAAACACTCTGTCGTTCAAAACAAGATTCAGCGCTCGTGAAAGAACGATCTTTTCGACATCGCGCCCCGCTCTTTGCATATCTCTCCAGTCGAAGCGATGATTTACAGGGATAACATCCTGAGCGATGATGGGACCTTCGTCCAGATCGTCGGTAACGAAATGAGCGGTAGCGCCTATGATCTTGACTCCCCTCTCATAGGCCTGTCTATATGGGTTGGCGCCTATGAACGCGGGTAGAAAAGAGTGGTGTATGTTTATGATCCGTTCCGGATATCTGGAAACGAAATCGGGAGTGAGTATGCGCATATATTTGGCCAGCACTATATAGTCGAAACTGTACTCCTTCAGCAGATCGTGAATCACTCTTTCGTGTTCGATGCGCTCCATGCCGTCCGCATCGACATGCACAAAAGGTATATCGAACCTCTCTACCAGCCCTTTGAGGGTCTCTCGATTGGATACGACAGCCTCGATATCGGTCTCGAGCTCTCCGTCGGCGTGGCGGATCAGTATATCCCCTATCGCGTGAGACTCTTTGGTGGCGAAGATAACGATCTTTTTTCTTCTGGGTGTTATCACCCTGATATTGGCCTCTTCTCCGATGGCATCCTTGAGAGTTCCAAGCAGCAGTGCGGGATCGAACTCTCCACTTACAACCGATCTCATAAAAAATTTACCCGCCTCTTTATCGACGAACTCCCTATTGTTGTCTATATTGAGATCGTTTTCGTAAAAGATCCTGGATATGAGGTACACCAACCCTCTTTTGTCATTGCAATCGATAAGCACTCGCGCTCTCTCGGCCATCTCTTTTCCTCTCTCGATCTTGAATAGCCCAAATTATACCCTATTGCTTGGATCGATAGCTCCATATCGTTCAACTTGGATATAATTATACGAAAAATCGTATCCCCGAAAAGGGCGGGAAAAGGATGGTTCGCACGGTCATGAAAAGCGTGAAGGCGGGAAACAGAGAGTTGATTCCATCGAAAGTCGTCTGCGTAGGAAGAAACTACACCAGGCATATCGAAGAGCTGGGAAACGAAAGACCAGAAAAGATGGTTATATTCAACAAGCCGAACTCTTCGCTCTCTGATACCCTGAGATATTTCGGACCCGATACCAGATTTGAGTGCGAACTGTGCCTGCTCATGGAAAACTCTTCCGTCGCAGCGTTGGGATTGGGGCTGGATCTGACACATGCCGGAATTCAAAACGATCTGAAATCCAAAGGTCTGCCCTGGGAGAGGGCCAAGGCTTTCGACGGTTCAGCCGTCATGAGTGAATTCATCGCTATTGACAACCTCTCGGAAAACATACTTTTCGAACTTCGCCTCAACGGCACCGTCGCTCAAAGAGGCGAAAGCTCCGGAATGATATACGATATAACCCAAATCATCGAAGAGATCGAAAGTTTCATGACGCTGGAGGATGGCGATATAGTCATGACTGGTACACCCGAAGGGGTAGGAAACTATAGACGATCGGACAGATTCGACGCGACATTGACGATAGATGGCAGGAGCGTTCTGGAGTGCTCCTGGATCGCGCGATAGAGTCCAGACAAAAACGGAGGATCTTTTGGAAAAGTACTACTACGGATACGAAGAGTTTCTTTCGGATATCGAAAAACTCTCCAGAATGATAGCCGATACGGATACGGATACCATAGTGGCGATAGCCAGAGGGGGGCTGACCCCCGCCCACTTCATCGCGGAAGCCCTCGACACGCACAGACTCTATGTGCTCAACTCCATACATTACGAAGATACGGAGAAGCTGGATACGATAGATGTATTCAACATACCGGATCTCTCCGACGCGAAAGAGGTGCTTGTCGTAGACGACATAATCGACAGCGGGGATACGATCGTCGAGGTGCTGGATAGACTCAGGCGCGAATACCCCTCGGTCAAATTTCGCACCGCGGCGCTTTTCTACAAAAAGTCCGCTTCTATCCAGCCAGATTTCAGCGTCAAGGAGGCTGACAGGTGGATAGACTTCCTGTGGACAGCGGATACTATGGCTTTCGGGCTGAACAACCTGAGATCACAAAATGAAAAAAAGGAGATATCGAAATGAAAATACGCGAAATAGCTTCCGGGCTCCTTGTGGTACTCTCTATGGCTGCCGCCGTATACGCGGATACTCTCGAAGAGGTACAGAAGGCTAATATACTCAAATGCGGTGTCAATACAGGCCTGCCAGGATTCAGCGAAGCCGATTCGAAAGGTACATGGCGAGGACTCGATGTGGATTTCTGCAAAGCCGTAGCGGCTGCGGTGCTCAAGGATCCAACCAAAGTCAAATATGTGCCTCTCAACGCCAAAGAGCGCTTCACCGCGCTGCAAAGCGGAGAGATCGATCTGCTGTCGAGAAACACTACCGATACCGAAACGAGAGACGCTGCGGTAGGGATAAACTTCGCCGGCGTGATGTACTACGACGGTCAGGGCTTCATGGTGCCCAAATCCCTTGGTGTCAAGAGCGCCAAAGAGCTCGACGGCGCCTCCGTATGTCTCCAGGCGGGAACAACCACCGAGCTCAATCTTGCCGACTTTTTCAGGACCAACGGCATGAAGCTCACGGCGGTCACTTTCGATACCAACGATCAGGTCAACAAAGCCTACGAAGCCGGAAGATGCGACGCCGTGACTACCGACGCGTCCGGACTATACGCCCAGAGAAGCAAAATGAAAGCACCGCAAAAACATATGATTTTGCCGGAAATAATATCCAAAGAACCGCTCGCGCCCGCCGTACGGCATGGCGACGACAGATGGTTTGATATCGTCAAATGGGTCAGAAACGCGATCGTGACAGCCGAAGAAAAAGGGATAGTATCCGGAAATGTGGACGACGCGAGAAAGCAGAGCGATGACCCCGAAGTGCGCAGACTGCTCGGTGTAGAAGGAGATATGTGTAAAAATCTTGGACTGGATGCCGAATGTTTCTACAGGGTAATCAAAAGCGTGGGCAACTACGGAGAAATCTTCGAACGCAATGTGGGCAAAAAAACGCCCCTCAAGATAGAGAGGGGACTAAACGCTCTGTGGAACAGAGGGGGGATACTCTACTCTCCTCCATTCAGATAGCTTTTGTGTCGCATCGGGAATATTTCGTTTCCGCACAGATGAAAGAGATCGCGCCAAGATGAGGATAAACAGCGAAAAGGGCAGAGCTTTCGTTTATCAGGCATCGACAGCCATAGTGCTGATCGCCCTGCTCTGGTGGGTATTTGGCAATATGACGCACAATATTCAGGAACGGGGCATCAAAACTGGATTTTCGTTTCTCGATGCTACGGCAGGCTTCGATATCAGCGAATCTCCAGTGCCATTCACTCCAGACAGCACCCATCTGGATGTTTTTGTCACAGGGCTCATGAATACGCTCATAGTCTCTGTCTGGGGTGTGATACTTTCGAGCATACTGGGTCTCTTCATAGGTATCGGACGACTGTCGTCCAACTGGCTGATCAACCGTATCAGCGCGGGCTATATAGAGATTTTCAGAAATATCCCCCTGCTCCTGCAGATTCTCTTTTGGTACAATGTCGTCCTTTCGTCTCTGCCTGGCGCCCGTAGCAGCCTCTCGTTTTTCGATGCAATATTCATATGCAACAGGGGAGTATATCTGCCCAGAGTGATGATGGGATACGCGGGCTGGAGTATAATGGCTCTGACACTCGCGATGTCGGTCGCCGTGTGCTTTGCTGCGAAAAAGAGAGCTTCGAAGGGGGATACGAAAACCACCACGAGCGTCTATCTCCTGCCTGGCATCGTCGCAGCCTCAGGTTTCGCGCTGATATACGGACTTGGTCTTGCCACGGTGGAGATACCGCATCTTAAAGCCTTCAACTTCAGCGGCGGGAAGGTGTACACCCCGGAGTTTCTCGCGCTGCTTTTCGCCTTGAGCATCTACACCGCGGCTTTTATCGCTGAAGCGGTCAGAAGCGGCATAGAAGCGGTTCCAGCAGGGCAAAAAGAGGCGGCAGCCTCTCTGGGGCTCTCGCGGGCGGCACAGATGCGTCTGGTGATCCTGCCCCAGGCTATCAGGGTAGCCGTACCGCCGATCATAAATCAATACCTGAACCTCATCAAAAACTCCTCTCTCGCGGCAGCCATAGGGTATCCGGAGCTGGTAACCGTTTTTGCCGGCACCAGCCTGAACCAGACGGGTCAGGCCGTAGAGATCATAGCCATGACGATGGTTACATATCTGCTCATCAGTCTACTGGTATCTCTGCTGCTCAACTATCTCGACAGAGTGATGAAAACGGAGACGAGATAGATGGCTGTAAGGAAAAGGACAGCACCCCGTAAAGCGCCGATCTCACAAAGAGGAGTACAGGGCTGGATCATCGAAAACCTCTTTTCTTCGCCGTTCAACACACTCTTGACTCTCTTTGGCGCGTACCTCATCTATATCACGATTCCGCCGTTTTTGAAATGGGCGCTTCTGGACGCGCACATATCCGGCTGCACCAAAGCCGCATGCGCCGGTGATGGCGCGTGCTGGGTGTTTATAAAAGAGAAGATCGATATGTTTATTTATGGATTCTATCCTGTCGAAGAGCTGTATCGACCTAGAATCGTGATGGCCTCTTTCGCCGTCTCGATACTCTTTTTCGTTGCCGTCAAAGGCTTCGTCCGCGCAAAGATCACTCTTTTCGTGCTCTTTCCTTTTTTCGCATACACTCTTCTGCACGGCGGTATCGCTGGCTTGGAGACGGTGCCTTCCGACAAATGGGGAGGGTTGCTCCTGACTCTCATTATTTCTACAGTCGGGATCGCGGCATCCTTCCCCATCGGCTTGATGCTGGCTTTGGGCAGACGCTCTGGTCTCCCTCTGATCAAAGCCGTTTCGACCGTCTATATAGAGTTTGTCCGTGGGGTTCCGCTCATAACGGTACTTTTCATGTCGTCGGTCCTGCTGCCGCTGTTTTTCCCCGAGGGTGTCACTTTCGAAAAACTGCTAAGAGCGCTTATAGGGGTATCTCTGTTCGAAGCCGCCTATGTGGCGGAGAATATCAGAGGTGGTTTCGCGGCGATTCCACGGGGACAGTACGAAGCGGCGGACGCGATGGGACTCGGATACTGGCAGAAAATGGCTCTGGTCATACTGCCTCAGGCTCTCAAGGTGGCCGTGCCGAATCTCGTGGGAAGTTTCATATCGCTTTTCAAAGACACTTCACTCGTAATGATCATAGGACTTTTCGATCTGCTCTCGATGGTCAATGTCACTGCCAACGATCGCGACTGGCTTGGGATGGAGACCGAGGGGTATGTCTTCGCTGCCGCGATATTCTGGATATTTACATTCTCTATGTCCAGGTATGCCGCTTCACTGGAAAAGAGAATGAAAAAAGGCGTCGGGAGATGATATGAAAACAGAGAACAAGACTATTCTGAGGATGGAAAAAGTGAACAAATGGTTCGGTGACTTCCATGTGCTCAGAGATATAGATCTAACGGTCTCCAAAGGTGAGATCGTGGTAATCGCCGGCCCGTCCGGATCGGGCAAATCCACCCTGATAAGATGCGTCAACAGGCTGGAGGAGTATCAGGAGGGCAGGATCGTCGTAGCAGGCAGAGAGGTGAACGACGATGTCAGGGGGTTACGGGACATTCGCGGCAGAGTCTCCATGGTCTTTCAACACTTCAATCTCTTTCCCCATCTGAGCATCCTCGACAATCTCACGCTCGGGCCGATCTGGGTGCAGAAACTCAAACGAAAAGAGGCCGAAGAGATGGCGATGAACTATCTGAAACGGGTGGCGATAGCAGAACAGGCACACAAATATCCCGGCCAGCTCTCCGGTGGACAGCAGCAGAGAGTGGCCATCGCCAGGGCGCTGTGCCAAAACCCGGAGATAATGCTCTTCGACGAACCCACATCGGCACTCGACCCCGAGATGATCGGAGAGGTGCTCGATGTGATGACCTCGCTGGCCTCGGATGGCAAAACCATGATTGTCGTCACACACGAAATGGGCTTCGCGCGCAAAGTGGCAGACCGAGTCGTCTTTATGGACGAAGGGCAGATAGTAGAAGAGAACGATCCGGAAAACTTCTTTTCACACCCCGAAAGCGAGCGCCTGCGTATCTTTCTCGATCAGATACTGAACCATTGAGTGAAGAATATATAGCGATTTTTCGCTTATTGGTCGCAAACCTTCAATACCCTAACCGAACTAAAAAAGTTTGGAACACGCCAAAAAGAGAAAGTAAAATTTGGGTCATGCCGCCTCTCGTGCCGAAAATCTGATTCGGATCCACCTGACAGGGAGTCTGGCCTCTAATGATTTG
>CAZYUW010000001.1:0-5239 GCA_964650685.1 uncultured Nitratifractor sp. | reverse complement strand
TCTACTATCGGTATCGTCAAAGCCTTTGGCTATAGGATCGTCTACGCTGTACTTTTTGGCATCTTCATTGGCAAAAAGGATCTCGAACATCGTAGTATCCTCTTTGTAGCCCATTTTCTTGGCAGCTTCAATAACACATGGCAGAGGCTTCTTTCTTGGACCGCTTGGAGCGTACTCTCCCCATACATCCTTGACTGTAAACCTCTTGGAGAGCTCGACCCACTGCCAGGTATCACTCATGGCATCACCAACAGGAAGTACCTGCTGCTTCCAGTGCTGTGTGCGTCTCTCTGCGTTTCCGTAAGCTCCCCACTTCTCGTAGATCATAGCTGATGGAAGAACGAGATCGGAAACCATCGCGGAGATACCTGGATAACCATCGGATGTCACTATGAAGTTATCCATCTCTCTGGCAGCCTTGATCCAGTGGTTGGCGTTGGCGCTGTCCTGATATGGGTTACACACATTGACCCATGCGAACTTGACCAGACCATCTTCGAGGCCTCTGTGGATCGCCATGATGTGCTGTTTTCCTACAGGGTTCAATGTACCCTCTGGAATCTTCCACTTATTCTCGACAATCTTTCTATGCTTGGGGTTTTTGACCATCATATCCGCAGGCAGACGGTGACAGAATGTACCAACCTCACGAGCCGTACCACAAGCGGAGGGCTGTCCGGTCAGAGAGAAAGCTCCATTACCTGGCTTAGCCTGCTTGTTGAGCAGGAAGTGAACATTGTAGCTGAGTGTGTTGACCCATGTTCCTCTCGTATGCTGGTTCATACCCATTGTCCAGAAAGATACAACTTTTCTATCTTTTTCTATATATAGAGCGGCCAAAGCCTTGAGCTTCTTCTTGAACTCCTCTATATCCTCGTTTGGATCACCCTTCGCTATCTTGGCTACATAGTCGAGCGTAAACGGCGCGAGAGATTTTTTGTACTCTTCGAAACTGATCTGCCAGTGTGCGAGAGTACCGGCTGTATTTTTCATTGTATCACCAGCCTTGTATCCATAAGGCTCGAGAGCTGGACCCTCTTTTTCGGATATGACTTTCTCCATCTCCTTCTTGACGATCTCCATCTCTTTTGCGGAGTATTTACCGTCCTTGAGAGACTTCTCACCTGCTCTTCTCATACCGTAACCGAGGTTCGGTCTTCCAACTGTAAACACGATATGTTTCTTGACGAAATCCCAATCTATGGCTTCTGGATGATTGTAAACGATCTCATGCGCGATATAGTTCCACAGTGCGAGGTCTGTCTGGGGAGAAAAAATGATCTCCATATCGGCCAGATCCGAACATCTGTGTCTGTATGTAGATATGTTTACAACTTTCACTCTCTCTGGATCTGAAAGTTTTCTGTCTGTAACACGGGACCAGAGTATCGGGTGCATCTCCGCCATATTTGGACCCCACGCGACGATAGTGTCTGTCAACTCGATATCGTCATAACATCCGGATGGCTCGTCTATACCGAATGTCTGATAGAAACCAACAACGGCTGAGGCCATACAGTGTCGGGCATTGGGATCTATCGCATTAGATCTGAAGCCACCCTTCATCATCTTCTGAGCGGCATATCCTTCCATCACGGTATACTGTCCGGAACCAAATACGGCCACACCTTCAGGCCCGCTTGCCTTGAGGGCTTTTTTGATAGCCTTTTCCATCTCGTCAAAAGCGCGCTTCCAGCTTACAGGCTTGAATTTACCCTTCTTATCGAACTCCCCTTTTTCGTTGACACGAAGCAGAGGTGTTTTCAGCCTGTCGGCACCATACATGATCTTGGCGTTGAAGTAACCCTTGATACAGTTCAAGCCTCTGTTGACTGGAGCCGCAGGGTCACCTTTGACAGCAACGATCTTGCCGTTTTTGGTAGCCATCATAATACCGCATCCGGTACCACAGAAGCGGCATACGGCTTTGTCCCATCGCCAACCAGCTTCACCTTTGGCCGCCGCAGCTTTTACCTCTGCGGGGACCGTAATACCTACGGCTCCCGCGGCTGCGGCTGCCGCCGAACTCTTCAAAAAGTCTCGTCGATTCATTCCCATTCTAACCTCCTGTTATTGTTACGGGATGCTAAGATTGTAACGCTTTGTATATAAAATCTTGTTGATACAAATCAATTTATCCGATACAAAATCTCTTAAGCTTGAAAAGACCTGCTTGATGCTTCGAATGGTTACTTTTGCCACACTTGACCCTTGTCAATACCATCGAAATCATATACTTATATAATGTGTAGTAACGATCAAGTTACAAGGGGAGAAATTGCGTAACGATCTTTTATATATGATTCAAAATGAATTTCCTCTGCACGAAAGACCATTTGGGATTCTGGCAGACAGGTTAAATACGACGGAAGAGAAAGTAGTCGATGAGATAAGCATGCTCAAAGAAGAAGGTATCATAAGACAGACTTCAGCTATTTTCGACACGAAAAGACTGGGATACAGATCATCACTTGTCGCGTTCAAAATTACAGGGAACGATAGTGACATCGAAAAAGCTGCCGAAATTATCAATACTCATCCCGGGGTCAGCCACAACTACCTGAGAAACCATGAATACAATCTGTGGTTTACGATAGCTGTAGCACCCGACTCCAAAATGGGCCTCGAGGCAACTGTCGAAAGATTGAGCAATCTAACAAGCGCCACAGACTCCATAATACTCCCTACAAAAAAAATGTTCAAGATTTCGGTGAAACTGGACACGGCAGGAAAAAGATCGAAAAAAGAAAAAGTACACAGAACAAATTATGAGAATATAAAACTGGGACCCAGAGAGTATGCGGCCATAAGAGAATTGCAAAAAGATATTCCCGCCACAAAAGAACCTTTCAAGGGGCACATAACCAGACTGAATATCAGCTATGATGAGCTTTTCGATATCGCGAACAGACTCAAAAAAGCGGGCATCATGAGGAGGTTCGCATCCATTTTGAACCACAGAAATGCCGGATTTACGGCAAATGCGATGAGTGTCTGGGTCGTACCCGAAGAGACAGCAGAAGAAACCGGCAGACAAATAGCTCAGTTCAGCGCTGTCAGCCACTGCTACCTGCGTCCCGTATTTCCCTCATGGCCTTACAATCTTTTCGCCATGGTTCACGCCAAAACACAGGACGAGTGTGACAGGATCATAGAGGAAATTTCGGAGGAAACAGGAATACAGAACTATGCCAAACTATACTCAACGAGAGAATTCAAAAAACAGAGAATAAAATATTTCGATCCATCTTTCGAAGATTGGGAAAATTGTCACATAAAAATCTAATGCAAAACAGTGTCACTCCCAAAATCTCAAACGGTAATTACTGTTTGAGATTTTTATACTGGTTGACACATCTTTCGCAACTCTTAACCTTGTTGTTCTCTATAACCATCTCCAGCGCGTTATAATCCAGTATTTTTATTTCGTGATGTCTGCTTACCTCTATAATATTCTCTTTTTTCATCTTTTTGAATATTCTGGAGAGGGTTTCCGGAGTGAGATTCAATATTGAAGCCACTTCATTATATTTATGAGTACTGAATATTTCACTATCCTCCAGGAGTATTTTTGCCACTTTGGCTTCTGACGAATATATAGTCTCTTTCTGGATGAGAGAGGATAACATCATTATTTTGGATGTCAGAGACTTTATGATCTCCGTGCAAAAGTCGACATTGTTCAAAAATCTATAAATAAACTCATATGGTACCATCGCTATTTTGCCATCACTGATAAACTCGCATGTAGCGGGATATGGTGCCCTCTCGAAACAGGCGTACTCGCCGACGACAGCGGGGGCTTCGAACCTGTTTATCTGTATTTGGGTCCCTTTTGGAGTGGTTTTGTACATTTTTACGGTGCCCTCGACCACAACATAGAGATGATTTCCCTGATCACCCTCGTAAAAGACGATACTGTCTTTCACGAAGCTGCGTATGGTGGTATTCTTTTCCAATATCGAAAGATGTTTTTCTGAAAGCTTGGAAAACATATGCACTTCACGCAATCTATACATCAGACACTTCCTTATTAATTGAGACAAAGTGTATTGTACCAAAACATACTCTCATTTTGTCTCCACTATAATAGACGCCAAACACTCTAATTCGTACAAAATATCGAATTGAAACAGTGGATACTCATCACTTCTTCTCGAACCAGCTTAACTGATCATGGAGCTTCACGACCTCACCTACGACAATCAACGCCGGTGTCGGCAGGTCTCTGGCTTTTTCATATATATTCTTCAATGTACCTATAACGGTCTTTTCATCAGGCCATGTGCCTCTGCTGATGACAGCTATCGGAAAATCTTCGGGCTTACCTATTTCGATAAGTTTTTTGACTATATAGTCAAGTCTATGGAGGCCCATCAAGAACACTATAGTATCGTCGGTACGATAGTTCTCCCATGGAATCTGAGATCTCTCTTTGGCCGCCTCGTGGCCAGTGACTACGCGAAATGATACGGTAATACCTCTATGGGTAACCGGTATGCCGGCATACTGAGGTACCGCTATCGCCGATGTCACACCCGGAATAAACTCGAATTTGACACCTCTCTCTTTCAAGTAGAGCGCCTCTTCTCCTCCTCTACCAAACACCAGAGGATCCCCTCCTTTGAGGCGGACAACTTTTTCATATTTTTTCGCCGCTTTGAAAATTACCTCGTTTATCTCGTCCTGGGGCAGTGTGTGATGACTGTCCTCCTTGCCTACATATATGAATTCACATCCATCTTTGGCTTCATCCAGGATATCCGGATTGGCCAATCGATCATAAATGATCACATCAGCCTCACGAATTACCCTCAAAGCTTTTACTGTCAGCAGATCTATTGCACCTGGACCAGCTCCCGTAAGAAACACTTTACCTGTCATATAAAATTACCTTCTCTTTCCGATTCGTTAAGATAACATGATGGATCTTCCGCCCATAAGTTACCATGGATAGCATACGCTCGACTGCGGGAGCCTCCGTTGCAGATATCCGAAACATTGCATCTGGCACATTTTCCCTCCACTCTCCTTGGGTGCTCCCTGAGCCTGGAAAGTAATTCATTTTCACTATCGAGCCATATTTCACTGAATGGTTTTTTCGTTATATTGCCGATCATCTCAGGAAAAAATGGGTCCGGCTTGACATTTCCCATCCAGTCAATATTGACGAGTTTGCGGCCTGCACTGTTGCCACCCCAGCTTTTCAACCGCCTGAGCATTTCATCAATATAGTCCG